>CAZZVG010000550.1:0-5096 GCA_964657295.1 Iningainema sp.
TTTGACGCAAGTCAAAGGCGGGTTGAAGGTAGGAACTAAATGATAAGTGATTAACCGGACTTGATATAAGGGCAAAGGTTGCGGTGGGCATTGCTAGCCCGCGTCTTGGTCGCTCAAAACACTGCTTTGGGAGTCGCCATTTTTCGATATTTAACCCGAGCGATCGCGTCGATAGCCATTCCCTCTCTCAGCAGATTCACAGCAACTTCTTGCATCGCTAGAAAATGTTTCAGCTAGGAACTTGCAAATATTATCAAACATTGATAGGAGGCGATCACACGCTTAAATAATACCAAATGCTGACGACCAGAAAACTATAGCCCCAACTTATCTCGGAGCACATCCTCTTTAAAACCTACCAGCACTGCCGTTTTATCCTTAACAAAAAGCGGACGCTTGAGCAACATGACGTCGTTAGCAAACGCCTCAATCCACTGCTCATCTGTCCAAGTATTCCTCTCATCACCCAGCGTCCGGTAGGATTGACCAGAAGTATTTCGCATCGGCTGATAACCCAAAGTCTCTACCCAGTTTTGGATCATCTCACGAGTTGGCGGATTTTCTTTGGTGTTAATGAATTCATAGTCAACACCGTTGTCATGGAGCAACTTGAAAGCTTTTTTGCAGGTTCCGCAGTTTGGTATTCCGTAGACTTGAATGGACATAAAACTGGTTATTTAACATCAACCGCTACACAACATATGTTATATTTTTTACCACTTCCCAATGCTTTTGTATATAGCCCTAATAAACAAATATCCCCAAGCAGTTTCACAGCTTGAGGAATACTTCAAAAAGTATTTCACGTTCATGCCTATTAGAGCCGGAAGTTCCTCATGTTCGCGCAGCGTCTCGTAGAGAAGCCACTTATTCCGCCGCCCAAAATGAAAAACGCTCAACGCAATCTGAAGGGCAAGCAGAACAAAGTTAACGCACTTAGGGAGCCATTGAAAGATGCTAACCTGACTGAAATCACACCAGAATAAAAAATCTGTTGTTGCAATAATTGAAATATGCCAACTGTAGAACAATTAAAAACATCATTCATCTTAAGTTTTTGGGCTACTAAAATGTATTTACCAGTATTTTTGGTGAGAATAGATGAACGGACAAAAAATATTGTGATTCTCGCTGGTGAGGAAAACGAGATGATAATTTATCCAAACGGGAAGTGGAGATATGTATGAGTAAACCAGATTTTACAACGATGCCCCGTGCTGAATTACGGCAATACATTCTCGACCACAGAGAAGATGATAAAGCCTTTCAAACTTATTTAGATAGATTCACGGACGAAGACGCTGTAATCTTCCCAGCCCCGCAGTCGATAGAGGACTTAGAAAACTTCCCCGAGTTGCATAGGCAGAACTTAGAAAGGCTACGCAAGCAAGCTTAACTTTTCTAACGTGGCCCTACGTACAAATACTTGTCAACGTTGGCAGACCAGTCAGACGGTCCCTCTAGTTCGAGTGAACGCGCAGTTTGTAAAGGGGCAAGCATCCTTTAGACTGAGTTAATATACTTATGTTGCACAAAGGTGTCAAATGCCAGAACCAGAGAAGATGAGTTATATATTTTATACTCCTTTAGTTGTCAAATAGTTCTCAAAATCTTCACCTACTTCCTGAATATCAATATCTGGATGTTGTAATGCTTTTGCAACAAGCCGTTGGGTCAATTTATTATCAAGTTGAATATAAAGCTCTAATAAGCGTCTATATTCTTCATCAGCACCATTTCCTAAGATAGATTCTGCCTGAGTTTCAATATTTTCCAAAAGCCAAATTTTATCAAATGAAAGAATCGTATGACGAACTAGTTCAATATCTGAATGACCGATACTAGCTAACTTAATTAATTCATTAAATAAAGTTTTACTTTCTTCTTTTGTGAGAGCGATAATAACTTTTAATGCTGTGGCTCTTTCGGAGGGATTTTGTAAAGCTTTTTTAAGTAACTCTACTCTAGAGGGACTATTTAGGAAATTTTTTCTTATTTCTAAATATGCTTTTTCCTGGTCAATTAATTGATGCCAAGTGTCTAGATCATTTTGATAATATTTTATTTCCGTCATAGTTAATATTAATTATATTACTTCTTTTTTACCAGTATAAACCCAACCACAATTCATGAACTTTTCTACAAATTCTGAAAATGGCATCTCAAGGGTAGGGTAGATAGTATGATGGGTAAGCGAGTGAGTTCCACCAACATCTTCACCATCTGCTATCACCGCAAGACCTACAGGTAATCGTGTACCATTATCTATTCTATAGTAATGTCCTGTGAGGGGAGCATATCTAATATCCGCAAACGTTGATGCTCCCGTTGGCGGTTGCGTGGGTTTAGCTATATCCTTATCAACAGCAATATCTATATTGGGTCGGGGTGGACGAGGAGATTTTTTATTGCCAAAGGCGTAGAGGGTTACAGGTAAAATATAAGTCATGAAAATATTGCCGTTGCCTGTCAACAGTAAATATTAGTGAACTACCTACACCGCCGCAAGCGGTCGGTGTAGGCTTCTTACATCCCGTCAACACTGTTTTTAGACGCAGTGCCTAGCTTGCGCAGGATTTCAAGAACTTCCTTAGAGGTACTAGCTGTCGCAGTAGTTGTAATAACCACTTTCCCCTTTCGGCATTTTATACATGGGAACAGTCCCAGCCCATGTCGCTTTATGTTGATAGAAGCATTAATATCCCTATCAACATAAAGTAATTCGTGAGGGTCAAAGTAAGTCCTGATTGAACAATCCGTGAAAATAAATTCATCACGATAGCTCAATAACTGTGAGGTGTAAGCAGGATTTACCTTTACCACAACTGCTCCAGCTTTTGAGGCTATGTAGTCCAGTGTGGTAAAAAATTGACCGAAACCAGCATCCAACCAAGACTTATTTAATCCTGATTTAGCGCTTTGTCCATTTGGAAGAAACTTTCCATCATCATCTTTTTTAGCTTTATTGCGCTTAGAAAGACCACTCAAATTTAAGTCTTCCACAAAGAAAACTTTCTTGTTGGTACGTACTACTTTATGAGCCGTTTTATAAGCATGGTCTTTGCGAGAACGTGCTATACGTTGATGTTCTCGCGCTTCCCTTTTAGCTAATTTACGGTGTTTAGCACTTCCCTTTTTCTTGGTTGATTTTCGTTTTGAAATTTTGGCTAACCTATCTTGAGACTTGCGGAACGATTTTAACGAAGGCAGTTTCTCGCCATCTGATGTTGCCAGGTAGTTATCTTCATGCAATACTGCGTCCAATCCCATTGAGTTTTCCCAGTTAGGGGTAACATCACCTGGATTAAACATAGGTACTGTTGAGTCATCCAATGCAATAGTGCAATACCATCCGTCAGATTTACGAGTTAACAAAATATTCTTGAGGGTAAAACCCTCTGGTAAGGGTCTATGCAGTCTGACCTTTAACCAACCTTTTAGCTTAGAAATTGACAGGAATAACCAATCTTTTTCCACTCTTTCAATGGTTACGGCTTGTCCCTCAATTCTCATTGTTCGGAAGCTAGTAGCATTCTTAAATCTGGGTTTGCCACTTTTCTTCCCATTGATATCACCCTGAACAAATCTACTGAATGATAGGTCAACCCGTTTTGAAACGTCCTGCAAAGTCTGAGATGGGACTCGTTTAAAGTCTAGTAGTTCACCAGAATGACCAACCTTAATTAAATCCTCTTTAAATTCTGGCAACAACTTTTTCTGGCTGTAGAAACTAGGGTTGTCTCTCAACGATGGTGGAGTAACAGTACAAGAGATTAAACAGAACTCTCCTTGAGGCGGTACTGCGTAATTCCTGTTCAGTTCCCACCAACTAAACCTATCCCCAAGCTGCCAATTGTACCAGTACTGGCAGATTCGCAACCATTCGTTGAGTTCTAGTTTGTGATTGGTGTCTGGATACATCCGGTATTGGTAATTTAACAGCGTAGGAATCACCCCCTTGTTTTTTGTTACACCTATGTTAGCATGAATGTGGGATATTCGAGGGAACAAAAATGAAAAACAAAGAATTAAAAATCCGAATATCAGAACGTAGGTTAAATAAAGTACGTTTATATGCTGCTTGGGCTGATAAAACTATGACCCAGGTAATTGAAGAATGCATTGATCGACTACCAAGTCCAGAGATAGGCAATTCCTCAACCACCTCACGACGCGTCGAACCTTACGGTTGATATTGGTCGGAGATCGTGAGCGTCATTGTCCCAAAATTCATCCCACACTGCCCCTCCGGGGCGGCATTTTCTGGGGGAGGATTCCCCCAGAAAGATGCCTTGTCAGATGTGGGGCTTCTTTTGGTTTAAGCTAAATTTACAACCCTAAGTTAAAAGTGTGGAGGCACCAGTTCGCCGATTCGGCATTCCCATGCAGAGGCTAGGAACGAGAAACGAGAACATCTAAAAAGCACCCGTACTGCCTAACTTGAGCGCGATTTAGTTGACACCAATGGCGAGACGCCCACCCCACAAATCCATCAATTTATTGTGGGACGGGCAAAATGCCCGTCCTTCCGATCAAAGGTGCTTTCTTTAAGCATTGGTAAACCTTAATTAGACGTTGAAAAGGGGCAAGCATCCTTTAAACTGAGTTAATATACTTATGTTGCCCAAAGGTGTTAAATGCCAGACCCAGAGAAGAACCTTATCAAAATCGAGCCAGGAACTCTCTTGTTGATTGTGTTTCTCGTTATACTCTTGCCCCTTCTTTTAACTGGTTTTTTCTCGCAATAAACTTTGCAGACTTTCTCCTATCCTACTTAGGTAAAACTTCCCGTAGCGCTGCTACTAGTTTGTCCACACTTTCTTGGCGACTGTTGTAACCCATCAAACCAATCCGCCAAACTTTACCTGCAAGTTCACCCAAGCCACCGCCAATTTCGATATTATACTCATCCAGCAACTTGCGGGAGAGCGCTTTGCCGTCTACTCCTTCGGGAATGCGAACTGTGGTCAGCGTTGGTAACCGAAACTCGCGCTCAACATGCAACGACAGTCCCAAGCTCTCCAAACTCTCCCAAAGGTACTCTACATTCTTTTGGTGGCGTTGCCAGCAATTTTCCAAACCCTCCTCTGCCACTA
>CAZZVG010000551.1:0-5096 GCA_964657295.1 Iningainema sp.
CAAGATTTTCAATCAGATCCCCGACTTCTTAAAGAAGTCGGGGATCTAAGAGTTAGGGCGGGAGCACTCCATCAAGATATCTTTCAGCGAGAGCGCTGTCATGAGCGCTAAGCATAATTATCACGCAAGATTTTCAGATTTTCACGGATAGTAATTGTGTTAGGATGATCTATACCTAAGCTTTTTGAAGCAATTTCCAAAGCTTTGATGTATAATTGCTCGGCTTCTACGTACTTGCCTTGAGAAGCGTAGAGTGCTGCAAGGTTGTTGAAACTCATGGCGACATCGGGATGCGACTCTCCAAGCAGCCGTTGCCTTAATTCCAATGCTTTGATGTATAATCGTTCTGCTTCTACGTACTTGCCTTGAGAAGCGTAGAGTGCTGCAAGGTTGTTGAAACTGGTGGCGACATCGGGATGCGACTCTCCAAGCAGCCGTTGCCTTAATTCTAATGCGAGGATGTATAATGGTTCAGCTTCTACGTACTTGCTTTGGGATTGGTAGAGTGTTGCAAGGTTGTTGAAACTGGTGGCAATATCGGGATGCGACTCTCCAAGCAGCCGTTGCCTTAATTCTAAAGCTTTGATGTATAATGGTTCGGCTTCTACGTACTTGCCTTGGAAATAGTAGAGTGCTGCAAGGTTGTTGAAACTGGTGGCGATATCGGGATGTGACTCTCCAAGCAACCGTTGCCTTAATTCTAAAGCTTTGATGTATAATGGTTCGGCTTCTACGTACTTGCCTTGGAAATAGTAGAGTAGAGCAAGGTTGTTGTAACTGGTGGCGACATCAGTATGCGACTCTCCCAAACGGGATTTAACTACTGATACACATTGCTCTAACCAAGGTTCTGCTAGAGCATACAACCCCTGCCCAGAATAAAATCTACCCAACCCATTAAAAACCGAAATTAAATTTTCATCACTCACTGCATCTGTCAGATTTTGTGCCACTTCCGTTAAATGGGGGATAGCATCTTTGACTCGAGCAATGAATTCAAGAGTTGGTGGATGAGGGATTGAAATAGCGAGCGCCACCATCACCTTTGCAAACGCCCGTTTGAAATCATCAGCTTCTTTAAGTGCAGCTAGCTTCTCGAGCAGAAACTCGCGAATTAAGTGATGAATTCTAATTTTATACTCACCGGATATATCCTCTACTGATTGAATTAAATAAAGTTCATATAGTTGCTCGTTCGCTGTATCAACATCAGTCGAACTCCAATTGAGCGATTCACTTGCAGATTCTACCCATTTCCATGCAAAGATATTTAGGGCAAACAAGCTTAAGAATGCAGCGACAAGTTGTGTTGTAGGAGTAAGGGAGAGCCAGCTTAATTCAAATGTTGCTAAAACTCCAAGCTGTGCAGTGCTGAGGGATTGTTGCATCACTGAGCTCTTGCGGTTGATTGCTTCATTCTCCAGTCGTTGTTGATTGAGTTGTTGCAACATCTGGGCTAACTTGTAGTTGGGAGGCTTTTTCGCCACATACCTTCCCACCAATTCCAAACCCAACGGGAGATAACCCAACCATTCACATAACTGTTGTGCTATAATCTGTTGTTGTTGTTCTCTTTTTTCACCCACCAGTGCTGTTAATAATTGTAAAGCCTCTTGCGGTGACAGCACATCTAAAGAAATCTCCTCAATATTTGCATCTAGATTCCGCAACCTTGTTGTCATCAGCACCCGAAAGCGATTAGCCTTTGGCAACAGATGCCGAAAATTTTCCACATCTGTCACATCATCTAGTATAATTAATGCTAATCCCTCAGGTGGTTGCCAATTCTGACAGCACCATTCTACCTGTTCAGTAACACTCAGTACCGTTCCTTGAGAATCCTGTTGTGGGACTGACAATTTCATATGAAGCTGGGCAAACTGCACAACCTGCGCAGCTAAATCTGATTGTCTAGCTGATAACCAGCAAATACCACCAGGATAGTCTGCTTCATGCTGCCTAGCGTACTGAATCGCTAGTTCGGTTTTACCAACTCCACCCATACCAGCAACAGCAGTGGTTGCTGCACCTGTTTCAAGCAACTTTTCTCGCAGTAGAGTAAGTTCAGGCGATCGCCCCACAAAATTCGCAGAGCCTGTAAACTGAAGATTATTCGGGGGATTTAACTTTGCCTGTTCCCCTTCAGATGAATCATTACTGACGTACTGACGATTATCATAATAATTACCTTTTATTTCCTCATTATAATTACCGCTATCCATATCAATCTTGCGATTCTCTGGCTCCTGATGTTCCGGCATATTTTTATCAAGCTAAATATATTTACAGAGAAAAGAGTATAATTTTTATTAAGTCTATTCAACTCCAACTGGCGCTCCACACTGAGTACAAAATTTGTCATTCAGAGGATTATTACAATCACAATTCTTACACTTAATATCAGGAACAACTTTCAGAGGGGTTTCTCCTATCTTAGAATAATCTCCTTGAACATAACTTCCTTTGATATCCTCATTATAATTACCCTGCGCTACATGAATATTTCGCGGCTCAGCTTGATTTTCGTTCTCTTGACTTTGCAAATTATTGTTAACAACTGAAATTTTGGGCTGAGATGTGCTATTACTTCCTAAAAGTCCAGCTAACATGTGAATCATAGCACCTCGGTCAAGCAGAAGCGCTTGCTGAGCTTGTGGCGGTAATGATTGCAAATATTCTAAATTAGAGAAATAATTAGCGTGTAAGGTAGAGGAATCAGCTTGAGGGGAAGTTTCAGCTTTAATATGTATCTGCTCTCTATTTTTACCTTTCTTCTCAATAGAGATAATTTCTACTTCGGCTTCTGGGTGCGCTTCTTTCAACTGCTGAAAAGCGATCGCTATGAAACGAGGGTCAACAACTTTGTTATGATATAAATCAAGAGTTTGTACCAGTGGTGCAATAAAATCAGCGAATTCACCCTCCGCAAAGTTCTTATTCCAGTCATCTGGTTTACGATGAGGGTTCTCGTCAAGTCTTTCTGCAAGTGGTAAAGCTAAAAAATTTGGTCTTTTCTCCGGTGGTAAGCGCATGAAAACATAATCGCACCTAATTCCATTCAGTTTAGTATCAGTGCTGATATTCCATTCTTCAATATAAGCTCCAGTTAGAGTAGCACCAGTTAAATCTGTATAATCAAGCTGAGTTTGTACAAGCTTGGTTCTTGATAAATCTGCTTCAACTAAATTAGCTTCACTCAAATCAGCTGCAATAAAGCTCGCATCTTGTAAATTAGCTTTTTGTAAGTTAACACCGCGTAGATTCTGTTGATCAAAAATCTGCTTCTGTCCAAATCCTGTCACTAATACTTAAGGATTCTCGGTCGATGAGCTAAAAACGCCTGAAACCCAAGAGAGTCTCAGATTTCTGCCACATCGACCTAAAAGTCACTCTCTATCTAGGTTTTAATCCATTTCGCGCTCAGGTTTTGTTCAAATCTCGTTAGAGGGGGTGGTTATTCAAGTTCCTCATTTCCTATTCCCCATTGACCAAGGTTTGCCTCGAAGCTCAATGGTAGTTTAGTGTAGGCGGCTTGGATTTGTTGACTAGCAGTCTGAGCAGGCGTTTGATGATTGGGCAACAGATTTGTTGCTAGGTTTGGACTACTGCTGACTAGGACAATCAACAAGCCTAAAACCGCCGCAAATAATGATTTGACCCAAGATGATATTTTACGAGTCATAATTGTTTGAGTTTAAATAGACAACTGTTATTGGGTGCTAGGTATTAGTTCTTTGGCTTTGGGAATAATTGGCTAATAACCAACTTTCAACAACACATTTACTTTTCAAACTCCAACTCTCTCATAAAACGGCTTCACTCCACAACCATCGGAAACTTATGTGTAAAGCAATACTTATGTAACGAACAGATACGGATGTGCGCCGTTGCCTTTAGCATCGCTCTATTAGAAATCCTGAAACTCCTAATTTTACGTTGTTGAAAAAGCCTATGCGATTTGCGCTTTTCCCTGAGTAAGAAGACTTGGGAGATCCGGATGTGTGCCGTTGCCCTTGGCATCGCCTTCTTTGAAAAAACTTGTTATTTTCCTACTTAAGGATGTTGACATTATGGATAAAAAATGGTTATGGTAAGTCTCTACTGAGTATCCACCATATTACGAGCAGCAGCAGGAATATTATCAAGGAAATGATACCCTGTTAATTCTGACAATGTTTGCACACTAACTCGGTAAGCTTTCCAGTCGTAATTTATCTCTTGTTGATTAGGTACATTAACCGCAATCACACGAGTATTCTCTGTCACATTATCACCAGGACGGTCTAAAACTACAACAATTTTCCAAGTTGAAGCAGGAATTGTGACTTGACTTTTAAGTGTACCCATGCTACCATATGGACCTGCTATAATGAAAAGTTCCTTGCCTCGTCTTGCTAGATAGCGACAATAGATTTCCAAACCTTCCCATGTATGCCGATTGTTATCCGGTGTCTGCGGCATCATGTTAGTCATGAGGAAAGTTTCACTGTTATCTTGAGCCGACAAGGTGCGATCGCCTGACGGTACAATATGTCCTTTATCATACCCCGACCGACTGTAAACACTTGGCGTCACTCGTTCCCAACCAGATGGTAATGTCTCATCAGGACGAAAGTCATTTTGACGATCCATCTTCCCCAACCACGACGAGTTGAGTTCCCAACTTACCCAATTGGCAGTTCCCTTACTGCGGTTGTAGGAAAGTGCATACTGAGGCTTTACCATCAAGTAGTTGTCAGGATTACTAACACTCGTTGTCGCATCACTGGGATTTCCCAAAGTAAGATGTATGCTTGCTGATGGTGCGATTAGTTGCGTACTAGTTTGAGGTGTAATATCAAGATATGGTCCCCACCAGTGATGAGTGAATATACTGACAATAATAATAGTTGTCAGTGGAGCGGCATTGAGGATTTGACGACGAATCCAGTTCATGGATTTAGGTAGATGATACTGTCGTCTTAGTTTTCCCCAAGATTAAGAGCGATTAATCACCTTCAGGCGATGCCCTTGGCCACGCCAAGTCTTCTCACTTGGGGAGACTTGGGAGCGCATCCTTGAGCCAACACCGCGCTCTAAAGAGACGCGGATTCAGG
>CAZZVG010000552.1:0-5091 GCA_964657295.1 Iningainema sp.
AACAACGGTTTTCAATAGTTCTGTGGAACCAGGACAAGTCGTTCCTGCTGGCTCGATTTTGGGAGATACGAGTCGGCGGTATTCCGAATCTGTAGTCACGACCGAAATAATACAAACAGAAGTATCACCTGATGACTCAGCTTCTACAAACGCACAGGAGGATGAGAACACAGAAGCTGGGGGAGAAATTGTACTTTCATCTGACACAGTTCCAACTCTGAACTCACAACAAAGCAAACCTTCTCGATCTTCAAAAGATATAGGCACTGTTATTTACGGTCAAGGGAATATACAAAAGCTTTTAGTCACATTATTTCCACACAGACAACCCCTGAACGAATCATCACCCGATGAAAACTCTGATTAATTTTAAATCTAAGTGAGTTATTAGCTGCAAAGACTATATATATTTTGGGACATGCCACCGAATAAGACCGAAAACGTTTTGGCGTTCCTACTGTCAGCAGACAAAGTGGGATGCTGAGTGATCGCGTAGATGAAATTTGAATCCCGCTGTCAGTTTGCTATGAGCATGATCTTGAAGATCGCTTGCTCATAGCCGACAAGAACGTCTGTCATAGAATCAAGAGGTTACCTTAAATCTCGGTACGTTTTCAGGTTAAGGCTTAGAAATAACTAAAATGTAGCTGCGATTCATCCTTCAAGAGGTAGGCTTTCTGCCTTAGCTTGTGTCAATGTTGATTATAAGTTGTGAATTAAAATTACAACTTATATGGAATAACGTGGAAAATTGATATGAATACTGATGATTATAAATCTAGGACTTTGATTGAAGCATCGGGTAGTCAAGATGATTTCAAGGACTCTGCCTTAGGATTAGTCTCTACGCGCAGTTTCCCTGCGATCGTGGGTACTGCGGATATGATGCTGAAATCTGCTGGTGTCCACCTAGTTGGTTATGAAAAAATTGGTGGAGGATACTGTACTGCTATTGTCCGTGGTGGAGTTTCTGATGTGCGTTTGGCAGTAGAGTCTGGTATTCAAACTGCTGAACAATTCGGGCAACTGGTTTCTAGTTTAGTTATTCCCCGACCTTTCCACAACTTAGACGTGATATTCCCGATCACCGGTCGTCTTAGTAAAATCGCTGCAGGTGGTGCTTACAGTCTTCTCAGCAACCAAGCAATTGGTTTAATAGAAACGTGGGGATTTCCACCAATGGTTGGAGCAGCTGATGCCATGCTGAAAGCTGCTGATGTCCAGTTTGCCGCTTATGAGAAAATTGGTGGTGGTTTGTGTACAGCGATTATTCGTGGTTCGGTAGCAAACGTAGCAGTCGCAGTGGAAGCAGGGATGTCTGAAGCCGAACGTATTGGAGAATTGAACGCGGTGATGGTCATTCCTAGACCTTTGGATGAATTAGAGCAAACCTTACCAGTGGCAAGTTGCTGGATAGAAGAACGTCAACCATTAAGATTGCCAATGAATATCAAGAGGCAACTGACAGAAAGAGATTTAGTCGCGTTGCCAGATTTAGCCAAGATCCCCAGAAGATTAGAAGAATCATCATGAGCTGGTCAGAGAGTTTGTGGTAAGATTACCGTTCTCGCAAAACTTGATAATGATGGAGTTTCAGAAATTGCATCGGTTTACCAATTCACGATGGTTGTGTCTTGACAGACAATAAATCAGGACGACTCTTGAAAGCTTGGGTGAAAGTTTATTTATGTAACAAATTAGCCCAATCCTTCTCTTTATGCTTGACAAATAAATTAAAATATGAAGGATAGAGTCATAATAATCACAAACCTACCCAATGACAGGCGATCGCTATTGAATCAAGAGCAACTCGGCGACCAAATCTCCTTAGTTGGGTTACTCCAAATCAAACGTTTAATAAGCTGCTATATGAGTTTAAGAATGGCTTTTCATTCTGCCAGACTTTGCTTCAGACCTAACCAGCAGCTGATTTGGCATGACTATATAAATTTTTATAACATTTTTTTTAGCTCTGAATCCAAAAGTAAGCGGCTGTGTCATAATGTGATTGATGAGAATTAATTCGGTGACAGTGTTTGTTTTTAGTATTGACAGGCTTTTTCCTTTTGGTATTTACAGACTTCTCTCCGAAATCTCAATCTCTACACCCTCAAGATTTTGGAGATAATCCATGTCACTTTACGTAGGTAACCTCTCTTATGAAGTTACATCAGAAGACCTTCAAGCTGTTTTTGCTGAATACGGTAGTGTCAAGCGAATTCAGCTCCCCACCGACCGTGAAACCGGTCGTCCACGAGGCTTTGGTTTCGTTGAAATGAGCTCAGAAGCTGAAGAAACAGCCGCTATCGAGGCTCTTGATGGTGCTGAGTGGATGGGGCGTGACCTTAAAGTGAATAAGGCTAAACCCAAAGAAGATAGAGGTGGTGGTGGTGGTTACGAAGGCAAGCGGGGCGGCGGCAACTTCCGTAGCGGCGGTGGTCGTAGTTACTAAACAAAGACCAAACCTTTTTGGTTTCTGCATGTTGTAGATAACAAGCAATCAAAACTTTTGCCTGTTTTGATTTAAATTAGTGTTTCTTAGTCTATTAGTCTTAGCTATTAAACATAAGTTTAGAAAAAGCTCAAGCGTTTCTGCTTGAGCTTTTTCAATCCAACATCATAATTTAGGAGATGTTGGATTGAGAATCAGGTTAAGAGCGAATCACTTAGCTTGCTCCAAACTTGGTGGAATCAGTTGATCAGAAGAACTCACAATGCCATCACCTGAAGGTAGGGGAGTGTTAACATCCTCTTCATCAGGTAATCCATACATTGAGCGATACAGATTTATGTACTGCTTGGCAGATTGATACCAACTAAAGTCTTGACTCATACCGCGTTTCTGTAATTCTTGCCATTGAGGCTTGTAGCGGAAGCCTTCCCATGCGCGAACCAGACAAGTGTACAAATCTAGTGGTTCATAACGGTCAAAACAATAACCAGTACCTGTGTGTGTCGTCGGCTCATGGTGTGATACAGTGTCAACCAATCCTCCCGTGCGGCGGACAATTGGCACACAACCGTAACGCAAAGCCAGCATTTGACTAATACCGCAGGGTTCAAAACGGCTAGGCATTAGGAAAGCATCACTGCCTGCGTAGATACGCCGAGCCAAAGCATCATTATACAGTAAGTAAGTCGCAATGCGTCCGGGAAAGCGAGAGGCCATTTGCCACAACTGCATTTCGTAGTTGCGATCGCCTGTCCCCAATACAATAAACTGTGCATCTGTATAAGCACAGAAGCGCTCAAAAATTTGTAATATCAAGTCAATGCCTTTTTGTTCCACCAGGCGTGTCACGATCCCAATTAAAAAGGCTTTGCTGTTGACTTCCAACCCAACTTCCTCCTGCAAGGCAATTTTGTTAGCTTTGCGTTTATCTAACGTATCGGCGGTGAAGTTCTGGACAATGTATTTGTCGGTAGCTGGATCGTAAGACTTAGTGTCAATACCATTGACAATCCCCGACAATTTGCCGCTAATAAAAGACAGTAAGCCTTCTAGCTGTTCACCGTAAGTGGCTGTCTTAATTTGCTCAGCATAAGTCGGGGAAACTGTATTAACTTTGTTAGCAAACTGCACGGCAGCCGCCATCGTGTTGTGCCCTTGCATGTACCAAGGACACCAAGTAATTTTCTGCAGATACCAACTCCACGGACCTTGATAAGCTAGGTTGTGAATCGTAAAAACGCTAGTGATATCAGAAGATTGGTGCATCCACACAGGAATCATTCCCGTATGCCAATCGTGACAGTGAACGATTTCTGGCTTCCAATAATTCCAGCAAAACTCAGCTGCTCCATTGGCAAATAGTGTAAACCGCCAGAACTCATCTTCTCCACCGTAGATGTTCCGACCTGAAAAAGCCAGATGTCCAAATAAGTACAAGGGAACATCAGTACCAGGCAAAATTGTTTCGTAAACTGCAAAGTTTTGGAACATGGCAGATCCAAACCATACAGGATCTTGAGGAATTTCCATTTTGTCTGGTAGGAAACCGTAGTAAGGCAAGAATATTCGCACATCATGCCCCATTTGTCTCAAGATATTGGGCAGTGCTCCGACGACATCTCCCATTCCTCCTACTTTCGCAATGGGAGCTGCCTCTGCTGCAACAAATAGAATCCGCATGGTAATTTTTGTTTCCCCCGATTCTGCCTATGGTTTGAATGTTACCTAACGTTGATCAAGCCGCCCTCTAGTGTGTCTGATGCACCTTTTTGGCAACGGAAATCTTTATTAACTGTACCACTGGGAGGTCCCTGTTCATGAAACCATTCAGTTATCAGCGAGATTTTCTGTTTTGCTGACAAAGGAGGCGGGCTAATTGCCCAATAGTCGATGCTTCCGTTAAGATTGTTAAAGACTGATCCCCACTGAATAAAATTTAGAGATTCGTGATTAGGATGTCAGAAAAGTAGACTTTCTGAGAAGGTGCGATCGCTATGACACAAGCTGCTCAAAAACTCCTGACTTTTGATGATTTCATTGCCCAGTATGGAGATAAAGAGCGTTACGAATTGATTGACGGGGAACTCATTGACATGGAACCAACAGGGCCGCACGAAGAAGTTGCGGCTTTTGTCATGCGAAAAGTTAATGTAGAGATAGATCGCTTGAGTGTCCGTTGGTTTACACCTACCCGTTGTTTAATTAAACCTCTAGGAACTAAAACAGCTTTCCGTCCTGACGTAGTGGTGCTAGACAAAACTGCTATCGCAATGGAACCCTTGTGGCAGGATCAACCTGTAATCACATTAGCAACTTCTGTCAAACTTGTCGTGGAAGTCGTCAGCACTAACTGGCAAAATGACTATGCCCGAAAAGTGGAAGATTATAGCACAATGGGTATCCCAGAATACTGGGTTGTGGATTACTTGGGCTTAGGGGGTAGAGATTATATTGGTAATCCAAAGCAACCAACGATATCCGTTTATCTATTATCGGCTAGTGGAAATCAGTACCAAAAGCCTGCTCAATTTCGAGGCAGCGAGCACATTATCTCTCCTACATTCAACTCATTGCAGCTAACGGCTGAACAAATCTTTGCTACTCTTAATCGTTGAGGCAGCTGGTAACCAGATGACTTC
>CAZZVG010000553.1:0-5078 GCA_964657295.1 Iningainema sp.
AGCAATCTCGCCATTAGCATTCCAGCGCTATAGCGATTAGCAGAGTAGATATATGACACAATTACTTTTTGACAAAAGCTCGATTTCAGATAAAACATGGAGAGGAAACACCGATTCACCCGGTTTGTGGATTGCGATCATTATAAGTTCAGTCGCTCTACACTTGCTACTGTTTTGGTGGATGTATGCAAAAGTGTTTAGCCGCTTTCAACAGCACTCATCATCCGTTACCGCGATCGAATTAGTGGATATTTCTCCTAAATCACATTCAAAAACGAGATCGAAATCAATAGTAAAACGTGTTTCACCCAACCGACAATCTACAACTCGAAGATCTGTATCAGCTAGTCTACCAAAGCAAGTTACACCACTAAAGCAAGTCACGCCAGAGAATTTAACTCCATTACCCCCTTTGGAATCAGAAGATAGGAGTGCGATCGCTTTCGCTAAAAACAAACAGGCGATCGCTTCTCAACATCATACCCAAGCTAGATCCGAGAAACCTGTGAAAAAAACAGCACTCACAGCGTTGAAACATAAAGTACACTCTGAACCTATTAATAAGCCAGAACTGACACCCTTAAAAACTCCTCAAACTAGAGAGCGAGTCAGCACAAAAATTGCCACCAAGACTCCTATTCATAAAGTAGCGCTGACTCCTTCAAAAACGCCTTTTCATAAAAATTTAGAGCCGACACCTTCACCAAAAACTCCTGACAATAAAAAGCTCGTTACCACATCCCCACCACAAACTCATCTCAATCCCAACCCAGACACCTCAGATCCACAAGATCCATTATCAGATCAACAAAATCAGCATTTACCGCTAAGCGATCCTATAGATCCAACCAGTAACTCCTCTCCTGCCACAGGTGAGCAAGAATCCCCACCTGTAAAAAATGGGGAAACGATAAAGGAAGTTCCCAAAAATCGCGCAGGGGAAACTCCTCGAACTGAGACTCCACATCCTATGAAGGAAGCTCCACAAACTCCAACAGAATCCCGACTGCTAGCAACTTGGAATATAGAACCTAATCTGGTAAAGAAAGATATACCGGACAACCCAGCTCAACCAATCGACAGCAGTAGGGAAAAACCGTTAAGCTTTGTTGTACCCAAAAGTGAAGTTGGTACTCAGCTTGTAAAGTTTCAAGTTTTGTTAATTATAGATAATCAGGGCAACTTAGTTCAGACACTTATTCCAGATCCCAGGATAGCGGAACCAAAAGCAAGCCAGTACCTTAAGTACGCGCAGGCAATTTTTAAAGATCAGAAATTTATCCCAGCATCTAGTAACAATGGCACAAAACCGTCGATAAGCGAGCTTTATGTACAGATTACAATACAGCCACAGTCTCACTAATTTTAATTGGATACTTGACTTTTAGCTAAAATAGTGTTATACTAAGATTATGGTAAAGTCGCGGGCGTAGTTTAGTGGTAAAACCATAGCCTTCCAAGCTATTGATGCGAGTTCGATTCTCGCTGCCCGCTTAATGATGAAGAAACACCTTACTAGTATGCAGCCTTGATAATTTTAGGTTAGTTATTTTAATGGATTACGAAGATACCATAACGCTTAATGCTTTTTTAAAAGCAGCTACTCGTTTAGAGCATCCTCTGCCTACTGATTTACAGCATCAACTTAATGAAATTGCCAGACAGTTACCAGACTCGATTTACGAATTAGATGAGGTAGCCAAACGATACGAACCCTTGAAACGCGAGTACATCGCTGCTTTGCAAGACTTCCCTGATGAAGGGGAACAGCTTAAAGAATCTGAATCCAAGCCTAGAGAACTGCTATCCACTGAACCCCTTGTTAGCTGGGAAGAAGTCGAGCAACAGTTAGGAACTTATTTCAAAGATATGGTACTGGATTTGATAGAGCGATCGCATCCAGATTACGATCAGAAGATGGCTGAAGCACTGCAAACAGCCTTGAGCGATCTCGAACACCGTTCTGCAACAACCGCCAACGAGATTGATGACTGGCTTGCCAACGTTTTCGACAATCCTGACAACGAGTTTTGAGCGATCGCTCAAGAAGCTCATCAAACGCTATAAGGGAACTAAAGATAGGCAAGCCTTTCAACAATTTATTTCTCAGTTGTTGAAAGATTTGTGCCACGATCCTTGCCCATCAAACTCTGCCATCGAACCGCTACCAGGGAAGAATATTATACCGCAAGAATTTGAGTTTCGTAAGCTCCGGTTCATTATGCCTGGTTTTAAGGGGGCTTCTGGACAGGGGAGGTTGATGTATTTGATAAATTCTGAGCAGAGTCTGATTGTGCTAGTGTGGATTTATACTCATGAAGAATTTGAGAAGCGTCCAGATGATAAGAGTTTGAAGGGTTCCTTGCAAGATGCCCTTGCCTCTCTAGTAGAGGAAGCAAATTCCCCTATTGATGCTACCGAGCAGAGAAATTCTTTAGAAAGTCAGGAATGATTTGAACCTAGCGTTGAAAAAAACGTTTTCTTCAAACCAATCTTCCAGTAGCAACATTTTTGTCACTCCATCTAACACGCTTTGGTAGGTAACTTTCCCCTCGCGTAGCCATCCCGTCCAATAGACGATGCAGCTTGCCTGCTGTAAGCGCCAAACCAATGTTAGTGCTTCCAACTCCAACGGTGAAAGAGAAACGTGTTTAGCATATCCAGTACTGAAAGCTTTTATAAATTCCCAACGAGGCGCTTCCTTTGAAGGCATTCGAGAAAAATGATCGAGTGCGGTAACATAATCTATTAACCGCAAGTCATGAGTAGCAAACTCGAAGTCTAAAATCCCAACGACACGGTTCTCTGTTAGCAGAACGTTAGGGCACAAGAAATCGGCATGAGTTGTCTGAGTTGGAAGCGTATTGTATAGCTTAGGTGCAACTTCAATAACTTCTGTCAGTGTCTTAATCATGCGCTGTTGTTGTATTAGAGGTAATTTGAGTAACTGTGGTACCTCAAATGGATCTGTCACGAGTGGATGAAGATGACGGAGGTTTCCCCACGCAGGTAACTGAGAAATTTTTCCATCTGAATCAAAGCTAGCAAGGGCTTGATGTAATTCCCCCAACGCTTGACCGACAGCATGAGTATAATCGAGATTGTGGCGATCAGCCGATTGACCTGAAATAAAGGGGAGCAAAGCAACGCGTAGTAATGAGTTATTTTGATTAACTAGAAGCAGTGTTTGACCTAACGCAGTTGGGACAGGAGTTGGAACTGCAAACGACAAATCCAACTTTTGCAGGTGTGCCAGTAGTGAATGTTCGTACTGAATTTGTGCAGTGGTTGTATCATTGTTGTACAGCTTCAAGACAAAATTACCAGCCTGTGTTTCCACAAAAAAAGTTGTGTTAACTGTACCTTGATTTGTCGGTTTAACTGTTAAAGCACCACGAAACGACCAGACATCCAGCAGTTCAATCACAGCTTGTTCGGATAACTGTATCTTAGATTTTTCCATAACTAAATAAAGCTTTCAATGCTCACTTGAGACAAAAAATAGGTTCCTAAGAAAACTCAGAAACCTATCACAAAAGCGAATGATTAATCATCATGTTTAACCAAATTTACCACTGATGTATTCTTTGGTTGCTTCTTGCTGAGGATTTTGGAAGATGGTTTCTGTGCGATCGTACTCAACAAGGTAGCCAGTACGATTGCCTTTTTCTGAAGTTTGGACGTTAAAAAAGGCAGTCTTATCCGACACCCGCGACGCTTGTTGCATATTGTGAGTAACGATGATGATGGTATATTGTTCTTTAAGTTGGTGCAGCAAATCTTCAACCCGCAGGGTAGAGATCGGGTCAAGGGCTGAGCAAGGTTCATCCATTAAAATCACATCAGGCTGAGTGGCGATCGCACGGGCAATACACAAGCGCTGTTGTTGTCCGCCCGATAAAGATAAGCCACTTTGCCGCAATTTGTCTTTGACTTCGTCCCACAAAGCTGATTGTCTGAGCGATCGCTCTACCAATTCATCCATATCACCTTTAAAGCCGTTGAGTCTTGGTCCAAAAGCAACATTTTCATAAATCGATTTCGGAAATGGGTTTGGTCTTTGAAACACCATTCCAATCCTACGACGCACCTCTACAGGGTCGATATTCGCTGCATATAGGTTTTCGCCATTGTAAAAAATATTACCTTCTGCCCGAAACGTACTAATTAAGTCGTTCAGACGGTTATAACAGCGTAGCAAGGTACTTTTGCCACATCCTGAAGGACCAATAAAAGCTGAAACCCGATTTTTAGGGATGTCCATCCAAACATCACGTACTGCCAAAAAGGTTCCATAATATACATTTAAACCTTCCGTACGTAAGACCGTTTCAGTTTGATTAGCACTGCTGGTATCTCGAATGTTAGTAGCCATAATTATGAATTTAACTGTAGTTCAATTTGAAATTTGGTTTTTTTTATTTAATTTTGCGACTGGTTGCCCAGCGAGCGATGATACTAGTAAGTAGAACCAGCAACACCAAAATTAAAGATGCCGCCCAAGCTATTGACTGTTGGTTTTCATAGGCAGAGGTGGCGAATTGGTAAACCAAAACAGCAAGAGATGCGGTAGGCTCGAATAAAGTCTTAGACCAATACTGATTGAATTGAGCAGTAAATAGTAAAGGGGCTGTTTCTCCTGCCGCACGGGCAATTGATAAAGTTGCCCCAGTCACAATTGCTGGTACAGCTGCAGGCAAAACGACTTGTATTACTGTTTGAAAGTTAGTTGCGCCCAAGCCCACAGCCGCTTGTCGCAAATCTTGTGATACTAACTGTAAGGCTTCGTCAGTCGTTCGGACAATAATTGGTAACATTAAAATCGCCAGAGCGAATCCGCCAGCTGTAGCTGAGAATCCATGTGTTGTCAACACCACAACAGCATAGGCAAAGACTCCAGCAATAATTGAGGGAACTCCGCTCAACACATTGGTAGCAAAGCGAATCCAGCGAGCTATTTCCTTAGGGCTAAATTCTGTCAAATAAATTGCTGCCAACACTCCAACAGGAATGCTGATCAGAGTCCCGATTCCTACCATAATTAGGGTGCCGATAATCGCATTCCCAAAGCCTCCTCC
>CAZZVG010000554.1:0-1287 GCA_964657295.1 Iningainema sp.
ACTTTTGACTTGGAGCGTTCGCGCAGCGTCTCCCCTTGGGAGAAGCGACTGACACCGACAATCAACTGCTGGAAGCTTGGAGTCTGTGCAATCTCATCAAAATCAATGTCAGTTGAGGCATCTTCAATATATCTCGGATTGAGATTGATTGCGGCTTGAAGATTTTCTATGGCTAATTCTACCTGACCTTGCAGGGCATAACAAGCTGCTTTGTTGTAATAAGCACTAGCATACTCAGGATTAATTTGCAACGCCTTGTCAAAGCTATCAATTGCTTCATCATCGCGTCCCAGCCTGACAAGAGTATAACCTCGGTTGTTCCAAGCTTTGTAGGAATCAGGCTTTAATTCAATGACTTTAGCAAATGTGGTGATGGCCTCTTCGTATTCTTCTAACTCTTGTAACGCCAAACCCCGGTTCAACCATGCCACTGCATCATCTGGCTTGATTTGCGTTGCTTTATCAAAACTACCAAAGGCTTCTTTAGACAGGCGTAAGTTTCCCAGAGCCACACCCCTGTCGCACCAAGCTTGATGATAATCGGGTTTAAGTTGAATCGCTTTGTCGTAAGAAGCGATCGCATCTTGATACCGTTTCAACCTCCCCAACGCTATCCCCCTGTTCAACCATGCCACAGGTTTGTCAGTTTGGTTTTTCAGTCCTTTATTATAAGCTGCGATCGCATCTTCATAGCGTTTTTGAGAAAACAGCGCATCTCCCTGTTTGAGATATTCATCAGCCGTCAACTGCACCTGAAAATTGGCAATTTCCCTCTTTGTTGGTTGTTTCGACTCCTGCCTTTTTTCCTCAACGACTGGAATCACAGGTTCTGAGTGAGATGGCGGTGTCATTTCCGACACTTTGTGAACAATGGAATCCAATCGTAGTTGAGCATCTGTTTGTAATTCTGTCAGTTGAGAGACAAACTCCGATTCTAATTTTTCTAACTTTTCCTGAATTATCACCTTTTGTTGCTGAGCATTTAATTGTACTTCCGAGAATTGAGACGTTAACTCAAAACCCGATTTTTCTAAATTCTCAACAATCAAATCTTTGCGTTGTTCAGCTTCCACCTGCAATTCCAAAAGTTGAGAGGCGAACTCCGAACGCAATTTCTCTAAACTCTCAATAATTCCATCTTTTTGTTGGTGAGTATCCGACTGCCATTCTGATAGTTGAGATTTAAACTGAGCCTCTACTTTTCCTAAATTCTCAATATTAATATCTTTGTATTGTTGAGCATCCACTTGGAATTCTGAGAGTTGAGAGGCAAATTCCGACTGTGAT
>CAZZVG010000554.1:1387-5072 GCA_964657295.1 Iningainema sp.
TTCCACATCCGACTGCCATTCTGAGATTTCGGCGAATTTCTCTAAGGCGATATCCCTGTGTTGTTGAGCATCCACTTGGAATTCTGAGAGTTGAGAGGCAAATTCCGACTGTGATTTTCCTAAATTCTCGAGAATTAAATTCTTTTGTTGTTCCACATCCGACTGCCATTCTGAGATTTCGGCGAATTTCTCTAAGGCGATATCCTTGTGTTGTTGAATATCTAAATGAATCCCAGATATTTGTCCTGTCAGTTCGGACTCTAATTTTCCCCAACTTTCTAAGGCTAACAATCTCTGCTGTTGAGCTTCCGACTGGAACTCAGAAACTTGAGAAGTAAATTCATATTCTAAGTTTTTTACGTCTTGTTGAGATATTTTTATGAGGGATTCTAATTCTGTTAATAATTTTTCTTTAGATTGAGATAAATCTAATGTTATTTCTGATAGATTTTCTCTCTCTCTTTGAATCTTGTTTTGAAGTAAATCGGCTTCATTGTCTAATTGTATGGTTCTACTTTTAGCTTGTTTGATCACATCCTCAGCTTCAAGCTTAACACTTGTCATCTGTTTTTGTAATTCTTCGATATCTTGTAGCCGCTCCATGGCTCTCTCAACAATCTCACGCAGGGCAGCCCGTCGTAACAGCCAAAATGAAGCAATCAGTGCCACTGGAAACAGAGTCATGATGACAAGCCAGACGTTGAGCAGAATGCTTGTACGACTCAGAGAGCGATCAACAACAGATTCAACTTGTTCGCGAATTTGCTGTTGCGATCGCAGTTGCGCCAGTTCTTCTTGATCTCGATGAGATGCCGCAGTCGGAGGGCTCTGTGGAAAGGCAGATAGGGAAGTTTGGGCATTGGTTGCACCAACGGACAACAGCAAGGGTGAAAAGACAATAACGCTTCTTAAGGTTAAGGCGAAGACGACTAGCTTTTTTCTTTTCATCTAAAAAACTCCGATACGTATGGAAACCGCGCAGTTTCAACTCGCGCCTGTTATACGAACGCTCATTTTAATGAGCGTCAAGCTACGCGCCACGAACTATAAGCGAGAAACTTACAATCAACAGGGATAGCGTTTTGAGTAAGTCGTTTACCAGTTCTAAGATTATGCAAACTGATAGTCCCACCATAGCGGGGTCTAACGTGTCCTGCTTGATATTGTAAACGGTGGAGTTGACGGCGATGGAATTCCAAAGGAATAATTTCCATCAAATTTGTGTTGTCTGGTTGAGAGTGTCCAAAGACATACCAATCAGCTAGCACCCACGAATCAACGCAGTTCAGTACAAATGTGAATTGAATACCTCAGATTTCTTGCGAATTTAAGCATAATTACGTATTGACAAAATTCATTTAGCAAGAAAAGTGGGATCGTTGTTCACCATGCAGGACAACTAGTAGGAGTACGACTAGAGGTGGCGTTAGTTACAGAAGAAATTAGGGTGACTTCCCCTTTACCATTGAACACCCAACCAGTAGCAGGCACAATTGCAATTGGTTGAGGTTTAGATTTAGCAGCATGTGTCTTGTGTTGATGCTGTACTGTGGTTACTGGTAGACGAGTGTCTGACCATACTATGTCACTTGTCAGGGGTTCGTAGGGGCTGGAGGGTAAGCCGCCGCGTCCGGTGATGGTAAAACTACTACCACTTGCTGTCTCATTAAAGGCGGTACAGTTAGTGGAAACTAGCATAGGGGTATTTTCTGTGACTGTAGGTAGGGTAAGTAAACCACGACTTGGGTCGATATCAGGTGTAATAATATTGACTGAACCACTTAAAATCGGACTTGTGAGGGAAATTGCTGTAATATCGTTCGTTGGTAGCTTTTGCGGATCTAGTTTAGTTGGGTCGTTGGTTCCTAGTAATTTTTCTAAGTCTTCAAAACTACGCTGATTAAAATTATAAATACCAAGAGCGTTGATTTGAATACGACCACCAGAGCCAAAGAAAGCATTAGCAGTAATATCGTTATTTTCATTAGGTGCTGCAACAACGAAGCCCGACGGGGCATTTATAGTAATATTGCCACCGTTGCCACGAGCAAGAGCAGTACCTGCTGTAGCAGAAATTTGACTGTTACGCTGTAACAGTAACAAATTGTGTAAGTCTATCGTAATGTCTCCTCCCTGACCTGACATAGTTTCTGCGGTGATCGTTCCTTGATTGTCCAAGCGAGTTGAGCCAGCAGTAATGTTTAAATTACCTGCATTTCCTAACCCTAAGCTCGCCACAGTGACTTGAGCTCCATTGCGAACAGTTAACTGCCCTGTATTAATCGTCAATGAACCCGCATTTCCCAAACCCCGAGTCCGAGATGACAAGGCACTGGGAAGCCCATTTGGTCCTGTTCCGCTTAGTTCCACAGAATCACTGGCGTGTACAATCAGATTTCCCCCGTTGCCTTGGCTATTTAGATTAGCACCAACCGTCACCTCTGCTCCATTCTGGACAATCAACGAATTCGTGTCAATCGTCAACAAACCTGCATCTCCAGTACCTTGAGTCTGAGCAAACAAGCCGCTAGGAGAGCTACCATCTACAGAAGTTCCAATCAGTTGAACAAAATTTGAGGCGGTTACTTTCAACGTTCCTCCATGGCCTTGACTATTTTCCTCCGTACTAGCTGATACATTTGCCCCATTCTGAACAATTAACTGTCCTGTCTCAATGGTCAAGTTGCCTGCTGCGCCTTGACTAGAAGTCCTTGTGAACAAACCGCTGGGATTATCAGATGCATCAGAGCCATTTACCTGTACAGAGTCAGAGGTTTTCACCGCTATAGATCCCCCAGAGCCCGTACCTGAAGTAGAAGCTGATATTTGTGAGCCACCAGTCAGAGACAACGAACCAGCAGTGATATTGATATTCCCGCCATTACCCACTGCACCAGGGTACACATCACTGCGCACACCACTGATATTCCCATTACTGTCTACTCCATCAAAAGAAATGCTGTTACGGGCTGTAATGGAGATATTCCCTGAATTACCATTACCAGTAGTGCTAGAACTTATGTTACCCCCATTAGTTGCTGATAGTGAGCCAGTTGTAATGTTTATATTTCCAGCATTTCCTTTAGACGTACTGCTAAAAACCTCGTTGTCAATCTCTCCACCATCCACAGATATAGCGTCAGCATTGATATTGATATCCCCTGCTTTCGTGCTACTACCATTTCCTAACCCTGAAGCAATTCCGGCAAATAGGCCTGAATTAGACAGCACGTTAAAATTACGGGCATTAACCGCAATATCTCCCCCACCGGCACCAGAAACATCAATAAAAGCCTGATTTGAGAGAGATATATCACTTCGCTGTATACCAGTGGGGATGCTTAAGCTTAAAGTATTACCTGCCACATTTAACCCAACAGTTCCAGGTGCGGCTAACCCAGCTAATTCCACTCTTCCACCATTAGCTGTCAGCCCTCCGCCATCCATGTTGATATCACCACCTACCAACAGCAAGCTTTTACCATCAGGGACTTGCAAACCTGCTTGCAAACTACTATTTTGAATAGATGCACCAGCCGCGATCTGGTTATATAATAAAGCTGAGGGATTAATTGTCAGCAAGGCTGGATTATTTGGCACACTAGCACTGAAAGTCCCAATATTACCAAATTGAATGGCGTTAGCAGTCGTTGCCACAAATGAGCCGCCGATATTCAGGCTGGCA
>CAZZVG010000555.1:0-5069 GCA_964657295.1 Iningainema sp.
CGCCGTGTGTTTGAATATTGGGACTACGACGAGAGATCTAGTTTGATAGCGGTCGATTTATTTTTTTGGATCTCCCTAAGAAAACAGTGAAACCGCCTTCAAAATAGTATATATGTGCTACACATTGGAGAATTCAAAAGCTCCAATATCGGCTCTACCATTGATGACCCGAGGAAAACCGCGCTGGTCGGTTGTGGGGTCAGTATCTAGGACTGCGGGGTCGCCTGTATCAATTGCTGGACTGTCAGAGAGCAGCGCGTTTGTCTGTGTGGGACCATAATTGTTGTCCAAAGCAGCTAATCTAGGATCAATCGGATTATCGCTTGTGCCAATTATGTCACCAATGGCTTCATCAAATCCGGTACTACCTGTGCTGTTACCAATCAGGTTGTAGCCATTACTTGTGAAAGTGCCAGATGTGTCAGGGTTGATGCCATTTGTGCTTAAGAGGTTAGCAGCGATAATTGCGTTGCGCACATTGAATGAGCCAGGACTAGATTTAAAAGAAGACGGAACATCCCCAAGATATACACCTCCACCATTGTTTGCTTGATTTTGAGTCACAGTACTAAACAAAAGCGTTACAGTGTTCGTGTAAAACTTATATATACCGCCTCCGTCACGGGATGCCAAATTACCGCTAATGGTACTGTTTTCTACTGTACTCATGTCAGCGCTACTATTAATATTGGGTCTGTAATAGGCGTAATAGATGCCGCCGCCGTTCCCTGCCGAATTGTTGCTAATAGTACTGTTTTGTATTGTACTCATGTCAGCGCTATATATACCGCCTCCCTCACTGGATGCCAAATTACCGCTGATGGTACTATTTTGTACTGTGATACTGTTTTGTAATGTACTAGTGCCAAAGTTACTAATGCCGCCGCCGTCAAATGCCGAATTACCGCTGATGGTACTGTTTTGTATTGTAGTAATGCCAAGGTTGCTGATGCCGCCGCCGCTGCTATCTGCCGAATTACCGCTGATGGTACTGTTTATCACTGTACTGATGCCATAGCTAGTGATGCCGCCGCCGTCAGCTGCCGAATTACCAGTGATGGTACTATTTTGTACTGTAAGAGTGCGATCGCTGAAGATGCCGCCGCCGTCGTCCGGACCAGTAGTTGACGTGATATTGCCAATAAGAGTGCTGTTGTTCACCGTCAAGATGCCATCGTTATTGATGCCGCCGCCTCTACCGCCCAAAATAGCGGGGTATAAACCACTGCTTTTAGCAGAGTTATTACGAATAATACTGTTATCTATAGTAAGAGTACCACGGCTATCAATCCCACCTCCGTCTTGACCCGTCACGCTGCCGTCAGCAATAATCAATCCATCAAGACTCACTGTTGTTTGGGAAATACTAAATACCCTTGAAGCCTTATTGCCACTTACCGTCAGCAAGTCTTCACCCGTTAACTCGTCTCGTGGAGCAATAATGTCCAAGTTGTGGGTGATCCTTAGTTGTCCATTGCTTAAGGTAATCGTCTTCTCCGTCGTAAACAATGACCTATCAAATACAATCAAGTCTTCACCCGAATCAGCGTTTGCCTGATTGATCGCATCCCTCAAAGTGGTCACACCTGAGTTAAAGTCATTCACCGTATCAGCTGTACTGTTCACCGTAATGATGGCACTGGGTTTAACGTTTAACGCACCAGCATTAAGTAAGTCTTGCACATTATCCCCAAATACAGGTGTTAGGGATGTAGTAACAAGCGAATTTGTAGATCCAGGCACTGATAAATCCATATTATTTATTGATTGCATTTTACAAAGAAAGGCAGAGGCTTGATCGCAGAAGGAAAATTATTAAAAATCCTACATTCGTGTGAAGTCTGCCGGAGGGAGGATTCCCAAGGCGCGAGCTTCACGTGAAGTCTTGGGGGCGGAACCTTCGCTTAAGCCGTATCGCCTGTGTTCTATAGCCTCCGATGGTTGACACTCCCCATGCCTTTAGGCATGGGGATTCTGTAAGAGGTTCAGTCTTATCTCTAACATATCCGACTGTCGGAGTTTCCCACACCCCAAGCGGTAATTGACATTTGTACAAATGTAAGCTAGGGCTATGCAGCCTTTACTTCTTTGCCTGCATACACAGATTGGAGATGTGACAGTTCACAAGGCGAACAATCTGATCTTCCCACCAATTTTGGGTAATTTATAATTACGAACTATACAGGTGTGTTTTTGCATAAGTTAATCCCATGGTTTATTTACCCAAAGTTAACCATTTGTTAGCTTTACGAAAACTTAAATTGTATACAGGGCGAATATGTCTTAATCTATAAAGTTCCAACAAGAAGTCATGTTTTCGAGAAGAATTGCAGAAAACAAAATTATCTAAATAATGTGTGAGGAGAAGAGTAAAGATGTCTAAGATTTTGTGGAAATCCTTGGTGGTTAGTCCGGCGGTTCTAGGAGTCATGCTAGCTTCAACAACGGTGCTCGCAGCTCAAAACCCCAGCAAATCGGGAGTTGTGACGAAGTCAGAAGTATTGCAATCTGGCAAGCAAGATGCTTTTACATTGACATCAGGATCAGCAACAACTTCTGAGACAAAAACACAGATAGCTCCAGTCGTGAAGTTGGCTGATGCACAAGAGCAAACACAAGTCAACGTATTAGATCAAGTTAATAAATATAGTAATGAAGGGAATACCAATTCTCAATCTCAAGTGACATCGGTTTCCCAATTCTCAGACGTACAACCTACAGATTGGGCATTCCAAGCTTTGCAGTCATTGGTTGAACGTTACGGTTGTATTGCTGGTTATCCTAATGGGACTTATCGTGGTAACCGTGCTTTAACACGTTATGAGTTTGCCGCAGGTTTGAACTCTTGCTTGGACCGAGTTAACGAACTGATTGCCACAGCAACTTCTGATATTGTCAAAAAAGAAGACTTAGCAACATTGCAGCGCCTGCAAGAAGAATTCTCGGCTGAACTAGCAACCCTGCGCGGTCGTGTCGATGCCTTAGAATCCCGCACAGCCGAACTGGAAGCAAATCAGTTCTCTACTACCACCAAACTCGTTGGTGAAGCCATTTTTGCACTTTCCGATCCTCTGGCAAACAGATCTAACAATCGAAACAATACTGTTTTCCAAGACAGAGTGCGTTTAGACTTGCAAACCAGCTTCACGGGTAAGGACGTTTTGCATACTAGGCTCGCGACAGGAAATGGAAATAGATTTGACTTGGGTGCTGCAGCAAGACCAGGTGCAAGTGGTGCCAACGGTACATTTGAAGGAACTCAAACTTTCCAAATTAACGGAGATAGCACTAACAGTAACAAAGTTAATTTAGACTGGCTATCATATTACGTACCCATAGGACCAGCTAACCTTTACATTGCAGCAACTGGCGGTATTCATAGTGATTATGCTGCTACTGTTAACCCCTACTTTGAGGACTACGACGGCGGTAACGGCGCTTTGTCCACATTAGCTTCAAGAAATCCTATTTATGACATTGGTGGTGGTGCAGGTGCAGCACTTACCTTTAACTTGGGCAAGGGCGGCGGTATCCTGAAACCGAGTTCAATCACTGTCGGTTACTTAGCGTCTTCGCCTAACAATCCTGCCCTTGGTCAAGGTGTGGTTAATGGTAATTACGCAGCATTGGGACAGATCAACTTTAATCTCGGCAACCGCTTCTCTTTAGCTGGAACCTACGTTCACGGTTATCACCACGGTGGTAGTGCGATCTTTGACGAGGGTGGATACTTAGGCAATTACACTGCAGCCGATGGTGTATCTAGGGGTATTGGTGTTGTAGGTACCAGACAGGCAAACGAGTTAATCGGTGCAGCTGAAAGTAACTCCTACGGTATTGAAGCCGCGTTCAAACCAAGCAATAAAATCTCTCTCAGTGGCTATGCCGGTTACTATGATGTCTCGGGTAAAGTGACTAGAGCTGATAACTTCCAGGCTTGGAGCTATGGCGTTGGTTTAGCTCTACCAGATTTTGGTAAGAAGGGTAATGTTTTAGGTCTTTTTGCTGGTGCAGAACCTTATGCTCTTAACCGAACAGCTGTAGCTGGTGGTAGAAGTGTCCCATACCACTTAGAAGGTTTCTACAAGTACCGTGTGAACGATAACATTTCCATCACCCCTGGTGTGATCTGGTTGACGGCTCCCGGTCAGAACGAAGGTAACGAGAGTGCAGTTGTTGGTACAGTTAGAACAACGTTCACTTTCTAAAACGTCACAATCTATTTGCCTTGAGAGCAATCATTCCTCGCGATATCGCGGGGCTTTTTTGTTTTTAGTCACGAAAAGCAAACCCTATTGAATAGCCGGAGTATAATAGAGTGAATGACGGTTGCCCTGAGAGTTATAAATGCCATCCGGGTAACAACTTGTTCAAAATTTAGAACTCAGCAAATATCATGACTGTAGTTCTTTTCTTTTTGTATTTTCTCTTATTCTCGAATCGTCATCATTCAAAACTCCGTGCCTCCTGTACAGACAAGACATATCGCGTCTGTAAATATCCTCACTCTTAACTTATTAGCAGCCTGTGGAACTATCGTGTAAATCGGAATACGCAATTCTTGCTTTATTAGAACTGACAGTTCATTACCAAAGCGGAGAACCGTTACAAATTCGACAAATCGCCGCACAACAAAATATACCAGATCGCTATTTAGAACAACTGCTTGCCACTTTAAGGCGTGGAGGTTTAGTCAAGAGCCAACGCGGAGCAAAAGGTGGTTATTCATTGGCACGAGAACCCTGGAAAATCACACTTTTTGAAGTGTTAGGATGTCTAGAAGGGTTAGATGTGCGGACAAGTGATGAAGAAGTTCAACTCAAAACTGTAGATAGTGGTGTTATAGAAGAAATTCGACAAGAAGCGTATCGAGCAGCTAATTCAATTTTGCAAAAATATACAATTGCTGATTTATGTGAAAAAAGAGATTCACTCCGCCAGTTAGATGTTATGTACTATATTTAGTTAGAAGGTTATGCCTGGTTTAACAAGGAATTTATGGTCTAACATAGGTGTTGAATTAAGCCATCAATTTCTTTGCTATAATCGGCAATTGAATGAAAAATTTT
>CAZZVG010000556.1:0-5065 GCA_964657295.1 Iningainema sp.
CCATTAGCCTTTTCTAAACAACCCTGCAATTTTTCTGCCAGCCCTTTTGGTTGCAGCCCATAAACTGGTTGATCGCGGCATAAAGATCAAGCTGATATTAATATTCACAGAGAACAGGGAACGAAGAACGGGGAACAGTGAAAACCCACACTTTTAAGTGTGGGTTTGAAAAAGGACGCCGTATTTCTCGTGCTGTGCGTCTCGAAAAATATCTTTTTTTTAAACTTTGTAGCGATTTTGATAATAAGCCAAAATTTGCTCTACTCGTTGCCGACTTTGTATACTAGATCTTTCAGTATACTCAATCCACAAGCCACTAATTTGGCTGCGATCGTAATCAAACTGTTGGCTCTTCTGGGGTATTAAATCTACTTCTACCCCTTCTACTTGCCGCAGATGAGCTGCTAGCTCTTGATAAACTGCTAAAGGTAAACGAGCAAATTCAATTTTTTCTTTTGTCTTCATAGTTACATAGCTCCTGCAGGTATAGGGTTTTGGGGTGGCTGTGTGACTGAAACAGGATTTCCTGCAGAAGCTGGAGATGTTGTTTGCTTAGCAGAGCCTTCCCCTACCATTCTGGCAACTTCTATACCATATTGTTCCACAATCACGATTGGTTCTGAACCTTGATTCATTTCGATACGTTTAATCAGCAGTCCGTTTGCCAGTCGCTGCCCTGCTTCCACATACCGACTCGTCGGCTCATTTGGGACTTTAATAATTGCCTGAGGTTCTTTACCAACGACAACGACACCTGAAACCATGACTGCTTTCGCTAATTCAGGTTGTGGTGGCGGTGGTAATACCGATACTAGAGTCTGGTTGGGAATGACTTGAGGTAAGACCTTAGGCAAAACAGCAATGACGCTATGGTGAGGAATAGCTTTTTTCGGTTTTGATGTAGAAGCAACGACTGCTTTGTTAATGTTGTTTTTTGATGATTTGGGAAAATTGTTTTGTATTGGAGGCTTTGCCATCGCTATTGGTGTATTTTTAGCGATCGGTACTCTTCTATTCGTGGTAGGCACAGCAGGTACAGTTGGAACAGGTGTTGGTGGCTTGACATTCTGACTCAGCACTACCAGAGGTTGCGTTCCCACAATTTCTCCAAACGGATCTGTCCGTCCTTTAGAGACAACATTGACCCGTTCTGTTGCATTAGTCAATCGAATCAAACTAGGAGTAACAGAAGCAGGCTGTGGAGATTGTTTAGCAGGTACCACAGGGTTGTTAAAAGGTTGAGTCGCCGTTTTTCCCGTTACTGAAGGTGTACTCGTCGGTGTCGGATTACTGGATTTTTGTTCTCCTTCAGAGGAACAAGCAGCGATCACTAAAACCAGAATCGCTGCAACTAAAGTTTTTGAATTTCTACCCATTAGCAGTGACGAAAAGCAATATGAAAATTTACTTGTCGAAATCTACCTTTTACAATTTGCATCAAAGGAGAAATCTGATACCGTTATAACCTAGATTTCTCGGATTTCAAGAGTTTTTTTAAATACGACAGATCCAAATCCCAACACCTGCCTCCGCGATTAACTCTCTGCTACCATCAAGTCTTTCAGCAAACCCAGCCCTTTCTTGACTCTACGAGAAACCGTAACTACACTGATACCCATGCGTTCTGCCACTTGTTTTTGTGTAAGATCGTGTAAAAATACAAACTCCAAAACCTCACGAGTGCATTTTTCTATCTGCACAAGTGCTTGTTGCAAGCGAATTTGATCTTCTTGTACCAGTTGAAAGCTGCGATAGCTGTGATCTGGAACGAGTTCTCCCAAACTAGCAGAACCTTCTTCACCATCTTGTACTGGCACATCTAGACTCAAGGGAGCGCGATTAACCCATGCTAATCTAATTTCCTGCCATTCTTTTGTGGAAATTAAGAGCGCTGCTGCTAATTCAGAGTCAGTGGGGGGGCGATTGTATTTTTCGCGCAAAGAACGCGAAACTCCAATTGACTGCTGTTGCAACGCTAACCAACGTCGAGGAATCCGCACGGTGACACCTTTATCTCTAAGGTAATGTTGAATTTCACCACGGATGTAGGGAATTGCGAAAGAACTGAAGGCATGTCCTTTAGAAATATCAAATTTTTCAATAGCTCGAATTAAACCCAAACAGCCTACCTGTAGCAAGTCTTCGTAGCTTTCATGACATTGATTTAACCAATAATGAGCTTCTTTCCGAACTAGCCCAAGATTCAATTTCACGAGTTGATTGCGAACCCTTGCTGAGTTAAATTGCTGATATTCTCGCAATAAATGCAAGATTTCATGCTTCAGTTCGTTATCGGTTGTGATAGTAGACATAGCACCGTGTTTATTTAAATAATAAACAGTCAAAATACTTACCTTTAAACCCAGCTAGAATAGCATTTAGATCAGCCCTCATTTCTAGCAGCGTCTTTTAAAATCGCTGTCTATCCCTAAGACGTATCTATACCAAAAACTATCAATCAAGCCTAGTTTAAATAAGGTATTGGAAATATTTTGCCTTTTTGTTATCTTTGCTTTTATCTGTAGAATTTAAAACCTACATAACAACAAAATATAGAATTTATCACTTAAATTAGAACCGAAATTATACTGAATTAAAGTAATTGTTTCTGAGCTTGACTTATAAATATAACCCGATACTATAAAGGTTTTTTGGAAATTCTAATTGAGATTTATAGTTAGAAATACTTGTGATCTAAAATATGGTTTACACTAACTTTAAGATTTACAAGCTAAATTTTTGATAGGTAGGTAGCTTAGTACGACGTTTCATAAATTCGTGGGGTTTTGGTTGGTAGTTGCGCTTTAGCGCTTGATCTCAACTACCAACGATAGACATTATTTTCCTGAGCCTCACGAACTTGTGCAATCCTGTAGTAAGTTGAAGCATGTGGTCTACCATCACAGAGCACAAAACCCGCTATAAATATTTATACAGGCAAATAAAAAAGGGCAAGATGCCCCTTCTAGTTATTAAATCTTCGACACCAGGAACAAAGATAGGGGCAGGGTGTAGGGAATCCCTCTCACCTCTTACACCTTTAAACTCGTACAGAATCTAAGCACGAGTTTCTGGTTCAAACCTGGCGTAAAACAAACCGCGAACTTTGACTTCTTTAGGTTCATCAGCCCCTAAATCGGTATCGGAGGGCTGTTCACTCTCAAAAGTACCCGCAATTTCACCAGTAGTGCCATCTATTTTGGCAACTTGCAGAGAAATCTTACCATTGAGAACGTCAGTACGCTTAAGGTTGGCGCGAGAAACTTCTCGACCATCTGCTTGAGCGGGGAGAGCCACCGCGTTATCATAACCACTAGCGACACCGCGACCTTTAGGGTCAAGGAAAGTCGCACCACGGTAGGAGGGGACTCTGAAGGTGCCTTCAAAATCTGTTGAAGTATTAATGCTGTTCAAACCAGGTTGTGTTTGAGCAACCAAACTCTTGATGGTGAAGAGGAAAGGTACTCGTTCACCACCAGGAAGTTGTACGGTGATAGCTTGGAAATCTAAGCCATCTTTTTCCGCAAAGGTAAGACTTCCATCTCCATTCACCTTCACATCACCTTGAATTTGATCCAAGCTGAAGGTACGGCGAGTCAACAGTTTACCAGCGATAAATTCTGGTTCTAGCCTTTTGTTGGTAGGTTCTTCTTTTACAAAGAAATTGGTTGGTTCTAAGCAAAGTTCTTTTATGGTGTAGGACTTGCCAGCATCAATGGGGATAGAACCGCGACGTGTTTCCGCCAGTAGGGGGCATTTGTTAGCCAAGCCAGTACCTCTAATTTGCTCGTAAGTAAGAGCACTAGTACTAGTAGCACTTGTCGAACCCTCACTACAAGCAGTTATTAACCCCAAGCACAAAGCCAAGAATGCAACAATTAAAGCACGATACCTCATGGTCTACCTCGAATAATGTCAAAAATTCATCTAAAAAATCCGGTATGTGTGGAAACTCTGTGTCTTTAGACCAGAGAGGAAACACTACACGAGCGATTTTAATCGCTATCAAACATTTGTCGTCTGTACTGAAGTTTACATTAGTGCAGGTCATCGCTCAAACTTCTTTGAAGCTAAACGTCCTGAAACGTTCAGATCATACGATTTTTTGACTCAAAATCAAAGTTCCCTAACCTTTATCAACAATGCCGTAAGCGCATCAACCTGGATAGAGGCTGTGCCATGCATTACCACCCTTTTGTCACAGTGGTAGCAATTTTCAAGAGACCTCCATCCTATCACGTTCACTGATCGCAGCTACTAATACCGCTACTTTGGAATTAAAAATTCGTCTTGCCACGCTTACGCAATGCTGGCTTTGTTGTTAGGGAGCCTGTGCTGATTGGTGTGTAAGCTGCTGAAAACTTCCAATACATGCGCCACAGCTAATGGCTGAATGCTGATCTACAATAAATACGTTTGTTTACTAGCCAAATACAAAGCTGCCTCCGCATTTACACTGATGTGACAAAATAAGGAGTGGAATGCATGGCAGGGAATGGTAAATTTGATTTTAGCGACTAATTCCTGGGTGATACAAGCCCGACGGGTGAATCTGGGTGGTCAATTTAAAATTCAAAATCGAATGACTTCGTTGACAGGGCAAAGGGAGGCATGAGCAACAAAAAAAGTGTTGAATCTAAGAAGTTGTCTTATGAACTGCAAGCGATCGCCGCAGCAGTACATGATGCATCTCAAAATTGTCAAGGTGATGCTATGGCTCTTTTGGCTTTACTACGAGAGTTAGAGAAGTTACATCGAGAGATTCGGGATGAGGCTTTTCAAAAGAGTTTGCCTGACAACCGTCAAGCACTCTACTTACTATTACGGAATATTGAGTCTCTTGGAGGCTGGCCTTATATTGAGCGTATGAGGATACAAGCCTTTTTAGCAAATTTGCCAGAAGAGGCGACAAAAGAAGAGGAGGTAGGAGAGAGGGAGGCCGTAGCGGCTTTCCATGACATCCTCCAGTGAGGGGCCATCGTCGTCGAGCTCTGCGATGTAGGGCTGCTCGAGGAGGTGGACGGAGGAGTTGTACGAGCGGCCGTCCACCTCGATGGAGGAGTTG
>CAZZVG010000557.1:0-5061 GCA_964657295.1 Iningainema sp.
CAGAAAAATTACAACAAACTTTTTTAGAAAAAATTCAACACCGGGCTATTGCTGAACTGCATCGAGGCACGACTCTTGTCGGTCCCCATCGTGATGAAGTAGAATTGACTATTAATCAAACACCGGCTCGTTTATACGGTTCTCAAGGTCAGCAACGAACTTTAGTGCTATCTCTGAAACTAGCAGAATTACAACTCATTGAAGAAGTCGTCGGAGAACCACCGCTCCTCTTACTTGATGATGTTTTAGCTGAGCTAGATCCATCTCGTCAAAATCAACTGCTGGATGCTATTCAAGATCGCTTCCAAACTCTAATTACGACTACACATCTGAGTTCTTTTGACTCCCAGTGGTTAAAATCCTCTCAAATTCTTTACATTAATGCTGGAGAAATCATATTAAAATAATTAGTATATCGCGCTTTAAATAAGTTGGCGTACACAAACACAACTTTGTCGGGGCGGGTTTAATCTCATAACTTGTCAGTAAAAACGAAGAATCGTGGTCATTCCCGCCCCTACTAGATTTAACAGCCGATCAACATTTGTTTACCTATTTATGTTTTTTTTGCAATAACCTAATTAATTTATATAAATTGTCAGTATAAACAACCATATCATCAAACCTGATTATACAGTGGATAGTAGTTTTTAATCCCTATTAACAACTAACAATTAACAAATGACTATTCAAAGTAATAATATATTAGATAAAAACGAAATTGCCTCTCTTAGTGCATCATTGAGGCCAATTGAGCAAAAGATCCTCAAACAAGATTCTCCTCAAGGTACAAAGAGAATTTGGTTTCAAGGAGCAGAACCTTATTTTGATGTCTTCTTTGAATTAAAAAATGATGAAATAGTTTGGTTTCAATTTACCTTACGCGGCAAATCTCTTTCTTGGGATAAGAAAATAAAAAAATGGGAAACAGGTAATACGAATGAATTGCGGGTTGATGATATAAGTTTTTATCCCGCAAGTAAGACAATAGACAATCACGAGAACATTGATTATGAGTTTATTAATTTAGTGAACTCAATTCTTGAAATCAGGGCAGAAGAGCCAATCTTTGCTAAAGCTCTAGCACTATTTGAGAGTGAGCCGTTGAGAGTAAGGAGTTAAAAGTTAACTTGAAAATCAAAACTATTCACTCGATACTCATCTTTGGTGTAATTAATCTTCTTTTTCCAATTTTTTAACAACTTTAAGAACTAAAAAACATAGTAAAGCACCAATTAATCCTGTTTGCCATAAACCGCATCCAGCAGCAATTCCTAAAGCAGCTGAGGTAAGTCCGTGAATTTCAGATCGCCGTGATTCATCAGAAGATACACGTAGAATTTCGCCAGCACCTAGAAATCCCCGTCTCTTAAGAGCGGGGGGTGTCAACAGATGTTACAGTGATTTGCTTAAATCAAGAATTGCAGATATATTTTTGTTCATGGCAGGCACCCTCAAAGAAGGTGACTCTCTTAAATGACAACAAAATAGAAACTACTGACAACTGACTAATTGAGTGGATAAAATCTACTGGCTAGATCAAATTAAACTACAAGACCGCACTAAAGTTGGTGACAAAGCATTTCATTTGAGCCGAATCATGCAACGTGGCTATCCAGTAATGCCTGGTTTTGTGGTGTCGGCAACAGTTTTGCAAGAATTTTTAGAAACTCTCAACAGCTCAGAGGCATTAGTTGCTGACTTGCCCCATTCTTCCTTACATCTGGATGTAGATAATTGGCGTCAACTTCAGCAAGTGGCTGGGCGGTTGCGTCAGGAAATGACTACTGCTACGGTGCCACAGCAGTGGGTAAAGACAATCTTTAACGCCGCCGCACAATGGGAAACTGAGTGTCTCATTTTTCGCCCTTCTTTTGTGGTATCGGCTACGTCTGTGATGAGCAATCTCTCTGGGTTGCTAGAGTCTCAAGTTTGTGGCTGCGATGTGGAAGCCATCGCCACAGCATTGAAGCGGATCTGGAGCCAAATGTTTTGTGCCAAAAGTCTATTATACTGGCAGCGGAAAGGAGTTGACTTGCGACAAGTCAATTTAGCAGTTTTGGTGCAACCCTTGAGAAATGCCATCGCCAGTGGTTTACTATCTGCTCATTCTTCGGGATGGGAAATTCAAGCGACTTGGGGATTGGGAATAGCGATCGACAATGGTGAAGTACGGCCAGATGTGTACTACATCCAACCAGAAACTGGCGCTGTGCTAGAGCGACACATGGGAAATAAAATGATAACTTATGGTGTTGATGAGACTCTATGTGTTGCACAGCAATCTGTACATACCCTGACAAATTTCGTGGTTTACCCATTGGAGGAAGCCAAACAACAACAGTACGCTTTACCTGAAGAATACCTGCGACAATTAATATCTCTGGCAAACCAATTTGTGGGAGAACTTGGGACAAATTTTACTCTCAAGTGGACTATCTCTGAAGAAACTGTAGGGAGGACACTTTACCTGACACATGTTAATACCTCCCAATCTGCAATTCCTGACGACAAATTATTGATCGAGGGATTGGGAGTGTCACCAGGGTGTGTAACGGCAACTGCTTATGTACTTGACAATTCACGACAAAAACTCGAACAAGTTCCCAAAAAAGTCGTTTTAGTAGCGCAGGCGATCGCCCCAGACATGTTGCTTCTATTACAAGATGCTTATGGTATTATTACTGAACAAGGAGGGTCAACCAGCCATGCGGCGATTCTGGCTAGAGAATTGGGCATTCCCGCAGTTGCAAACGCATCTGGAGCAACAAGCATCATTCAAACTGGAGAAAGATTATTTGTTGATGGTGAGAAGGGAGAAGTTTATCGTGTCAATAGGGGAACTTCTGGAGTTGGGGAGATTAGTAGACAAGCGAATGAGAATAAGGAAGAAAACCTTCCTACTCCTCAAATCCAAAATCCTTTGCCCGTGATTGCTACCCAGTTGTTGGTTAACTTGAGTCAGCCGAACTTGATCAAGCGTGTACAAAGCTTGCCTGTAGATGGCGTGGGATTATTGCGTTCCGAACTGATGGCACTGACTATTCTTGAGGGACAACACCCCAATACTTGGCTTCAAGAACGTAAGCCTCAACTGCTGGAACGCTGGTACGAGCAGGTTATGCAGTTTGCTTCCGCCTTTGCACCACGACCGGTTTTTTATCGATCTTTGGATTGGCGATCGCCCGAACTGCGATCTTTTAGCCACACTTTAAAATTTTCGTCACAGCCAATGCTGGGAAATCGCGGCACTTTTAGCTATTTAGAAAATCCCGCAGTTTTTGAGTTGGAACTGGAGGCTTTGGCGGCTGTACAGAAATCTGGTTACAGCAATATCAGACTTCTGTTACCTTTTGTTCGTACTGTGGAAGAGTTTTCTTTTTGCCGCCAAAAAGTTGAGCAAGCAAACCTTACCCAAGTACCACAATTTCAACTGTGGATTATGGCAGAGGTGCCAAGTGTGCTATTTTTACTATCAGATTACGTCAAAGCAGGTGTAGCCGGGATTTCGATTGGAACAAATGACTTAACTCAACTGCTGTTAGGAGTTGATAGAGAACTTGGACAGTTGGCAAGAGCATTTGATGAACGTCATCCAGTAGTCATGAATGCGATCGCGAGACTGATCCAAATGGCAAACAATGCAGGCATTCCTTGCTCTATTTGTGGTCAAGCACCTGCGCTTTATCCGGAAATTATTGAGCAACTCGTGCAATGGGGCATAACTTCCATTTCCGTTGAACCAGAAGCCATTGAGCGAACATATCAAGCGATCGCACGTGCCGAACAACGGCTTATTTTAAAAGCAGCGCGTCAGATTCTTCAATAAACAGGCGAAGGTAATATAGTTGAGTTTTTATTTAAGTTTTATATTCATGAGAATTACCAAATGATGGTAGGTCGAATTCCATCTTTTATAGGGCTATCATTCCATCCGCTTAAACCCTTTAAATCTACACGAGTAATGCACTTTTTTGGATCGGCAAACGGACGTGTAAAAATTTCCACCTCAATGACACCTGTAGCATCGCGAAAAAGCGCCCATTGGTTGGAGTTCGCCCGAATCTCCTCATGAACCCGTTTTCCCAAGTTATCGTAACAAACGATCGCACTCACCCACCTAAAAGTACCCCGTTCCATAATTTCCATCTCAGATTCAAGCAACATGGCTTTAATCCCTGAATCCTGAAACAGGTTGACAAACTCTTCTAACACAAAGTTTTTCAACAAAGTTGCTTTTATTTTGTGCTTTCGTTCATCATTAGGGCTAAAGTTAGGCATGATTTTGGTTCTGGATTAAGTTTTTAATTGGAAAACTAACTATTGAAGAAGAACGCAGCTTGGGCAATTATCAGGAGATTGAAATCTCCACTAATTGTCTTCCACCAAATTTCCAATTTTTGTGGGGGCTATGGCACTTACCAGTAATCAAATATCCTACCTTATGACAACGAATAACAAAGCTGCGCCGACAGATCAACCACACTCGTCGGGACATTTTACTTTTTGCATCTCCCTATGACCGTTACTACTTCACACACATTTGTATAGAAGTCCTTTTCAATTCTTCTCTTAAGAACAATTTTTTTATTCTGAATTCTGACCTATATGTTCTGCGCTCTTTTCTGTTAAAACTACCGCAAAAAATGTTTTTAAAACTGCAATGGACAGTTATCTCAACTTTAGGAACCCAAGCATGAAACTACTTTTCTCTCAACATTTTATTCTTGTTAACAACACAAATAATACGGCTAGTGAATTCGGACAAAATCTACCATCAGGTTATAGTTTAATTACACATTTGTGAATGTATATAACAGTCGAGATTTTGTCTTTTCTCCTTAACAACTTTTATCATCTTTTTATTTTATCATAAACTTGTACAGGTTTTTGTAACTTGTACAAGTTTGGAGTTATAAATATATTTGTATAGATTATGATGTCATTTTTCACAAAATCAATAAAAAACCACCCCAAAGTATGAGGGATAAGAGCATTGACATTCACTAGTACAGCACGGCGTAAATAAAGCAACCATTTCAAACAGCCAGAAGCCTTGAT
>CAZZVG010000558.1:0-5039 GCA_964657295.1 Iningainema sp.
AATCTTCCTAAGAATTTTATCAATGCTCCTGTAGTTTTTCCCATAGCTAAGTGGATAGGTACAACTGATTGCTCAGTTCCTGTATTGCACGGTGTTAGAGAACTACTACAGATGATAGCCAGTTCTCCTGAATGTTTAACCTCAGCACAAGTGCAGGAAATAGCTCAAGCGGTTCAAAGCTTAACAGTCTCTGAAAATACGACTCCAAAGCCAAAACCTATCAAGCGACAAAACTTTACAAATTGAGGCTTTTAAATGAAATCTGCCAAGCACTACAATTGGTTACAAATTGTAGAAGGTTGCTCAGTAGCTAGTTGTATTGCTGGTTCAATCGTATCAGTCGTTTATCAACAACTGGCGTATGCATCCGCCCCTTTAGCTGTTGCACTGTCACTGAATTTAATCAATAGGTCAAGATTCCTTTCTCAGATGCGGCAGCAAACCAGAAGTGCAATGGTTGACGTGCATCGTTCTGTTGAATCCCTGGATCAGAAGGTTCAAGCGTTGCCAACTAAGACCACAGATGATTCTATAAATAAATCATTATTTCAACTACAGCGAACGATTGAGACGCTCACGCAACAGTTCAACACCCGACCAGAAACACAAGAGGTGGAGCAGTTAAGTAAAGTGATCGCGCAACTTGCCAATCATCTAAATATCTTGTCATTACGTTTTGATAGTCTTCCTACTCCTCAAGAAATCGATCCAAGTAAAATAAAATCTGGAATTACCAACCTCAGCAATCAGTTAAATGCTTTGGTCAAGCAAGTGAACGCCAAAGCGGAAGTGGAAGCCATTGAAAAGCTCGATGAGTCCGTCCAGGAGATACAGCAGAAAACAAAAGCACAAATCCAAGGCTTATTCGCTAACCTGCAAGCTTTCGACCTCAACCGAACCAATAGTAACACTGCCATTAATAGCAATATTGCTAGACTTCAAAGCCAAATAAATCAGTTCAATCAACAGATACAGGACTTACCCCCACCCTTTGACCCCAGTCCACTAGAGCAGCGCTACACAATATTGCTTACTCAGTATAATCGCTTACTTCAATTTGTACAAGGAGAAATCGCAAAAACCCGCCAGTCCATAGCCAGCGTCCAAGACAGTACCGCCACTGCTGTTGTTGAAGCTCGCTCCTCATTTTTAGCGGAAATAGAATCCCTACGTGCCAGACTTGATGCTTTGCCAACTCCTACTGACCTCACTCCAGTAGAGGAAGTGATCGCACTTTTAGAAGCTTTACGTACTGCTCAAAATCACTTAATTTTGGTTTGTCCATGGCCTACTGATGCTGGTTTTGATCGTGACGTAATTCAACTTTGTAATGCGCTATTAGCACGAGGTACACAGCTTGAAATTGGATGGGGTCACTTGAAAGACATAAAAGAGGGTAAACTAGGAAAAGGTTTCTTTTACAGCGCACTTACTGAGTTGCAAAACTTGAGAAATAGATATCGTTCAAGCTGTAAACTGAAACTTTTGGGAACTCATGAGAAGTTTTTGGTATGCGATCACTCATGGGCTATGCTAGGCAGTCACAATTTTTTAACTTCTGGAAATAAGAGCGCTGAACGCGAGGTGGGGCTGCAAACCAATGACCCGCGCATTATCACAGATTTGATTTCACGGTTTGATAATGCTAAAAATTTGGAAGAGGAAGGGTAGGAACGTGTTTCTTGGTTAGGTGAGATCGCACTCTGTCTGGTCGATGTCTTTGATAGCGATGCCAGTGCAACAGTAAAGATGAAGTAGGGATTGCCTCTAAAACTTACACAGTGGATTAGAAATGTTAAGCAGACAGTCTACGCCTGATAGGTACGCAGTTCTTAGCCAAGAAAATCCCGACGTAGTTTATCATGTGCATCCCCTCCGTCTCGATTTAATCCCACCAGCTGACGAAAGCGTTCTTTCATACGGTTTCTGTCTAGTTTGTGAAGTTGTTTTCCTACCTCCTCAAGGTGCTTCATTATATCGTCAATACTGTATTTTTTTGTAGAGCCAAGTGTATAGCGCATTTGGCGGTATTTGACTGCAACCTCTTGAGCCAATTGTTCTACCTTGTCTTGATTTTCCATTGTTTAATTCGTCTCTAGGGGTGGTTGCGCCACGCGCAACCTCTGCTTTGTTGTGGGCGATCGCTCCCATTGTGCCAAATCTGTTGAAAATGAACAAAACAATAAAATCTTATTATGAGCGTTTATGCATCAACCAAAATTTTTGTCAAGACTAATTTAGATGCTGCGGTACGATTACACCCTATGCAAGGGAAAATCTCTAGCAATCACAAAGTAATACAATAGTGTTGCTATAGTAGTTTACCTAAGACTTTGTAGAAATGGCACGAGTAGACTTTGCTTTAGTTTGCGGGATTTCTGAACTTTCCCACTTCTCTATAGTTGGTCTGTAAAACCACTGTTCTAGCTCTTTGTTGTCCACATAACCCTTTAGATCCAGATCGGGCCAAACATGAAGCCGCTCAATACACCCTAGTTCTCTTGCAGCCGTATCAATTTGCTTCCACTGCCTAATGAAGCATTCTGCCCATGAGCTTTTGGTCATGATAGAACTTGCAAACTCTAAGCCTGCTGCTACCATTCGTTTTCCATTAGTCCCGCGAGCATTAATTGGTTCCCAAAAGATAACTTCTGGATCGATACGCATAATTTGCTCCAAATGGCTTTTGAAATCATCCAAAGTCATGTTAGGAGGTGTAGGAGCTACTGCAACATACAATCGGCACTTTTCTTGATGACCTTGTTCTAAGGCTTGATAACGTTTAGAAGGAGGAGGCGCTTGAGGTTCAATCTGACGGCTAAGGTCATCATCTAGATAGGGTAGACTCATCCCAACTGTCACGTTGGGGTTGCTAAGTATATCTATGTCTTTTATCCATAAAGGACCGCGAGTCAAAATTCTAACTCTTTTTTTATATTTTAATAAAATTTCAACAGTTTTACGGGTAATACTTGCAGTTTGCTTAGTTTGGTATGGGTCAGTACCAGAACAAAGTAGAACTACACCTTTGCCTTCTGGTGTCTCATTCCAAGTCTTTTTACGGCTTAAGATTTTCTCTAGTAAATCGGGGATCTCTTCACGAACGAATAGATATTGTCCCCAGTTCATTTGAGGGTCACTTACTCCTTTTTCCCTTAGCTGTGCTTGCTTTGTCCGAATTGCTGGAGTTGAAGGTACATAGCAGAAAGTACATCCATGCAAACACCCCGATGCTACGTTGATTACGTAGTCGCATAAGCCTTTTTTATTGAGGGCACTTTCTTGAAGTGGATTAACAACTTTTTCGATACCGCTAATAATGGACATTGTGTACCCCCAGGTTATAGCTATGAGAGCGTTATGACTAGCATTTTATCCTAAATTTATTTAGATGAAATTGCTTTTATGGAACAAGGAAAGTTGATATTTACTAGCCACTTTTATTATATCTTTTTTTCTTAGTTCAACTTGCTTACTTTTCAGAAGTTTACCTTTTCTCCATACCTCTAATTCTTTTTCTGAAATATATCTACTTATGTATTGATCGTACAGGTTCCTATTAGCTGGATTTAAAGTCATTGTTTTACTAAGAATTTCTTTAAAGAGAATACCTTCTGGATTATCACGGAGCAATTTTCCTACATCAGCATCTAGCTTGTCTATACAAAAATCGTAGCTGTTTTTAGTAATATTAAATTCAAGTGATAATTGATTTTCGTTATAATAGTGTGCCGTTTTAAAGCCGTATCCATATACTTCATAATGATATTGATAGTCTAAATTGTTGTTGAAGTCAAAACAGTCTTTAATGACTTCCAAAGCTGTCAAGTTTTTGGAAAAGTGCATTAAATAATAAAGTGCGTTATTTTCTCCTCTTGGAATCAGCGAAAAAGTAAATATGTACTGAGATTTTCCCCTATCCATAAATAATTTGATAGATTGATCTCTTAGGTAACACTGCTCTCCCATGCTGATATCTTCTAGATTAGCTACTTCATAATATCCGTCTGCTTCAAGAACATCTTGGAAACCATGTTTCTGGCTTGTGTATCTTTCCGAAAGAAATCTTTTGATATAATAAATCATATAAGTATAAAGAATTTCAGAGCCTTTTAGGGAATTAATTTTTCTAATACTACTCATAGAGACATCAGTCCAGCCAAAAGGATCAAGTAGAAAAAATGAGTGACCTTTACGAGAATCAACTGTCAAAATGCAAAAATTTACTAAAGCTTCAAATTCGCCCTGCAAAAATTCACATTGTTCTATTCTTCTACCAAACTCATCTTCATACAAATGTGGTTGTTCGTCTGTTAATTCCTCTAAACCAAATTCGCCCATCGAATAGTTTTTAAGACATTTTAAGTGATCTTTCTTACTATCTATAAATATATATTTTATATTTAATGGATCTGGATACGTCCGTTTTGACTTTTTATATCCTTCTCTTACAGCATTTATAATCCTTATGGGAGAACCAGCCCATTGAGTTTTACTCTCTTTGTCCTCATATATACCACCTCCACAAAAACCATCAATAAGGGTAAATCTAGTTTCTCCAAACCGAGTTTTTCCATAAAGCTTAATAATTAGATTTTCAACATACTTTTCAATAATTTTGTGCTTCGCTTTTGTATGAGGATCTATTTGAGGAATATCCCTGCCACTAGCACTCCAGCTTGCTTGCGATTCACTCATGCTGTCTATCTTCCTAAAAAATTAGTAATACTAGTTTAATTAATTATAATTTCACATTTCATACTTGATAAGTGTGGTAATGCTCGTTGCACTACCGCTTTTATCCAATTACAGACCATGATTTTGGTAGTCTTAATCAAAAACCGAATCTTGACTATTCAGAATAATGCCAAAGTACAATGTCAGTACCAAGATAACCTATGTTATGAAGAGTTTGTGCAAGCTGTACCCCACCCAAGTATAAGAGATTGCACCTCACCTAGTAATTCTAGGGCAAAATTAGCAAGCTTATTACACCCCCCTAACCAGCACCTAGACATGATCACACCTTAATTGCCTCG
>CAZZVG010000559.1:0-5038 GCA_964657295.1 Iningainema sp.
TCCATGCGTTTCCGCCGCTTTTTACTAATGTTTGTAGCTATTTTAAACTCTTGAGATTTAGCTAGCCTATCCAAAAATTTTGTCGCTTGACCAGGGTTCAAAGCATGGCGTAGCTCTTGTGGTGAAAGAGGTTCACCTCCTGTGTTAATTCGTCTAAAAATGTTGAATTTAACTTCAGGTGGTGTTCCCTTTTCAATCAAATAAATAGTTAGTACAGTTTCTCTGATCCGACGCTGGTAATTACGAGGTAATTCCTTATAAGTTTTGCCTTCAAGGTTAGGAAAAAACTCTAGTCCTTTTAACCTTAGTTCGTTATCGATCGCAAATTTTTTTAAAGTGCTTAGCCGTTGTAGTCCATCTATAACTAACCATTTGTCCTCATTAGTCGCGTCCAGATAGAAGGCTGGTAAGGGAATACGGATAAGAATGGACTCAATTAGTCTACTTTTAGCAATTGGAGTCCAAATGTCAGCATGACGTTGAAAATCAGGAGCTAAGTTTATTTCTTCATATTTAATTCTTTCTAGCACTAAATCAATGGTCATTGGTCGAGTATCAACCCTAATTTCAGTAGGATCAAATGGTGTCGTAATGGAAGTATCCTCAGGCTCTATATCTTCATCTTCGTCAATCTCAGTGTCTTCTTCAGGATTTTCTAGATAAAGGTTTTTCATATCTGTCATAGCATGTAATCCTTAGTGCTACTAAATCGAAAATGGGAGTCTTCTTCGATGTCGTACTATTATCGTACTATCTTCTTGATTCGACAGCAGGAGTTAACTATAGATGTGCCTTTCGAGTGCTAGGTAGTGGGAGGCTCGATCTCGCCAGCGCTTTGTAACCACAAAGACAAAAGCAGCTGATAATTACAGCTGCTTTACGCTCTTTTCATGTGTTACCTGATTTACACTGATACCACCTGATTAACAGACACAACTCCAGCCATATCCAAAATAGGTGCAATTAAATCTTCGCGTTTCACAGCCATCATATGCACGCCCTGACACAATTGACGTGCAATTTGTACTTGCTCGGCGGCTATTTTCATTCCTTCTTCCAGAGGGTCTTTTGCTTGTGCTAATCTATCAATAATGGAATCGGGAATATGGACACCGGGTACACACCTATTAATAAATTGGGCATTTTTTGCTGATTTCAACAGAAAAATTCCGGCTAAAATTGGCTTTTTACAATCCATGGCAATTTTATCCATGAACTTTTCTAATCGTTCAAAATCCGTAATTAACTGACTTTGGAAAAATTGCGCTCCCGCCTCTAGTTTACGCTCAAATCGGCTTTGTAAACCAGACCAACTGCCACATTGTGGGTCTATAGCCGCACCTACAAATAAATCTAACGTCCCATCAGTCAATGGTTTCTCATTGCAGTCAACACCGCGATTTAGCTTATGAATCAGTTGCAGCAGGCGCACAGATTCTAAATCAAACACCCCTTTGGCATCAACGTGGTCACCTGCTTTCACCGGGTCGCCAGTCAAAGCTAAGATATTATGGATACCCAGAGCATGAGCGCCCATCAAGTCAGCTTGCAATCCGATGCGGTTGCGATCGCGACATGCTAGCTGACAAATTGGTTCTATTCCATTTTGTAACAAAATTGCCGATGCCACGACTGAACTCATCCGCAGCACTGCGCGACTACCATCTGTAACATTAACAGCATGAACTCGCCCTTTCAGGGTGTGTGCCATTTTCAACATGTGCGCTGGATCACCACCTTTGGGAGGTGTGACTTCAGCAGTCACTAAAAATTCACCCGCCTGTGCCGCTCGACGAAAGGAAGTTAAGATAGTTCTGTCTTGGATGTTAAGCATAGATCTGGGATTTTAAATGAAGAATGTGCGTGGTAGGGGCGGGTTGGATCTATATAATCTTTCATCAAAACCGACTAGATTCATAAACCCATCCTGATGATTGTTAGTTGATATCATTACCATCCCTAAAAGTGGTGGGATGAGCGCGTCTTTTGTCCTTTTGTAGATGCGAATGACCATTGACAGCGTTTTGTTATCTTTTATACTAACGGCTAACCAGTCACTTCGCTCCAAAATCGAGATCTAAAATGACTATAGAGGGACAGAATACCCCATCGCCGCTTTGACTTCTGCTAGAGTCTGTCGTGCGATCGCCTCAGCCTTTTGTCTACCATCACGCAACACCGACTCTAAATAACCTTTGTCATCCATCACTGCCTGATATTTCTCTTGAATCGGTTGTAATGCACAAATCATTGTTTCTGTCAACAATGACTTAAATGGTCCCCATCCCATATCCTGACACTCAGTTGCTACTTCTTCCTTCGGCTTGCCTGAAAGCAGCATATACAAAGTTAACAAATTATTACATTCTGGACGTTCAGGATTACCGAACTCCAAACCACGAACTGGATCGGTTTTACAGCGTTTAATCTTATTAGTAATTTTATCAGGTGGATCGAGCAAATTGATCCGGCTTAGCTCCGACGGGTCAGACTTTGACATTTTTTTCGTTCCATCCGTCAAACTCATCACTCTTGCGCCTTCCTTACGAATCAAAGGCTCTGGTAATTTTAGCACCTTGCCGAATTTATCATTAAATCTGTTGACAATATCTCGGGTTAGTTCTAAGTGTTGCTTTTGGTCTTCACCCACTGGCACTTTATCAGCTTTATACAGCAAAATATCTGCAGCCATCAACACCGGATAGTCCAGCAAGCCAAAATTCACACTTTCTCCTTGCTTCACAGCTTTTTCCTTATACTGGATCATGTCTTCCAACCAGTTGACTGGCGTGATGCAGTTAAAAAGCCAAGTGAGTTCGCTGTGTGCAGCAATGTGCGATTGGATGAAGATTGTGGAGTCGTTGAGATCCAAACCGCAAGCTAGATATAAAGCTGCCGTATTATAAGTATTCACACTTAGCATTGCTGGGTCTTGAGGCACAGTAATAGCGTGCAAATCAGCGATAAAGAGGAAATTCTCGTACTGGTTCTGGTCTTGTACCCAGTTGCGAAGAGCACCTAAGTAGTTGCCTAAATGAAGATTACCAGTTGATTGAATTCCAGAAAGTACTCGTTGCCTACCCATATCAGTTCAAGAAGAGTGTTCCCACTTACAAGAATAAAAATATTCCTTTAGTATGACATTTAAGTTCGATGAAAGAAAACGCGGAAACAAAAGAGAATTTTGCCCGTGTGAAGCTTAAGAGGAGTTTTGTTCATTTTTTCTCACTTGTTACCATAGGAGTTGCTGTTGCCGAAAGGACTAAGTTATGATCCGCACAACTCTTCCGGAAAATCAAGGTCAGTATCGTTACGATCCGAGTAGTTTAGAAGAGCAGGGACCGGCACGCCTGTTTCCCCACATAGGGGAAGATAGTGTGATTTTTTACATTTTAACGAAACTCCGTCAAAATTTACTCCACCGAGGACAGCTATCGCAACCTTGGAGTCTATTATTGCAGCAGTTGGAGAACGCAATCCATACCTATAATGAAAAGTGGGGAGAGATTTCTACCCTACTGGTGGATTTAAAGATTTTTCAATCGGGATGGTTTAATTTTACTCTCCCTGCAAATGAAGAATTTGACGCCAATTATGTTCGAGAACGGCGGACTCTGTTACTGAGACTTTCTGGAGCCAAGAATGCGGCTCTTGCTGTAATCAGTCGGCACGATCTTTCCGAAGCAGCCACTCGAAAACAGCAACGGTTGGAATTTTATCAGAAACTCGAAAACAAAGAGCAAGCTGCCGCACTGGCACATTACCATGTATCGGTACGTCCAGTAGTAAGTCGCATTCACGAGCGCGAAGGCGGTTTGAGTGATCGCGAGTTTGCCCGTCAACGCTTAGCCGGACAAAACCCGATGGTGGTACGGCGCTTGATGTCAGATGATCGAGCAATGTTATCGGCTTGGGCAGGTCAATCTTATATCCTGGAAGACGGTAGTAGTGTAGACTTAGTTGAATCAGCAACTGCCAACCGTCTGTTTGTGGCAAATTATCCAATACTGCAAAACTTGAATGCCGTCGATTTGCAACCCGGTAGATACTTAAGTAGTCCAGTCGCTCTATTTCATTATTCACAAAAAGGACTGGAACCATTACTTATTGAGCAAGAGAAAGGCAAGGTTGTGACTCCAAGCAAAAATGGCGTTGCAGTGGATGACTGGATGCGGGCAAAACTTTCCGTGCAGACTGCCGATGTCACCCACCACGAACTTATTACTCACTTGTGTTACACCCATTTGTCAATGGAGGGATTTGCGATCGCCACCTCCCGACACTTACCCTACAACCATCCTCTGTTTCAATTACTACATCCTCATTTTCAGTATTTGTTAGCAATTAATACACGCGGGAATAATCTTTTACTTGGTGAAGGTTCTGCGATCGATCAACTGATAGCGACAACACGAGAAGTGTCTTTGAACTTGATGAACCGAGCCTACCGAGAACGTCCGTTCTCCGAATACTCACTGTTAAATAATATCAAATCGCGAGGCATCGAACCAGAGTTTATACCGAAATTTCCCTATCGAGATGATGCACTCCTCTTGTGGGAAGCCGTTCATAATTATACAACACAATACTTACATCGCTACTACCGAGATGACCAAGCAGTGCAACAAGATTTATACCTGCAATCTTGGGTAGAGGAACTAGGGACACCGCTAGCATCGCATCCAAAAACAGAGTTCGCCCAACCACCAACTTGGTTTCCCCAAGAATTAGTCGTAGAAGCAGGGCTGGAACTCGAAAATCTCCCAGATTATCCTCGCGTACCAGATTTTGGCAAAATCACCAGCCTGCAACAACTTATCGACACTGCAACAACATTAATATTTATCAGTGGGCCTCAACATGCCGCAGTCAACTTCAGTCAGTTTGATTATGTCGCTTATGTACCTAATGCACCATTAGCACTATACAGCCGACCGGATACACCAGCGACTTTGGAAGAATTGCTACCTCCTGCAAGCCAGGATTTGGCACAGATGGAACTCACATTTGCTTTGAGTGGACTTCGCTACGGTAAATT
>CAZZVG010000560.1:0-5035 GCA_964657295.1 Iningainema sp.
TAAAGAGCCGTCTGCAATGTCGCGCTCTAGTTGCTCATCCCAACGCTGATAATCCATCTCAAAAAACCAGTGTCTCAGTTTCTCAAAATCATTCGATGGAAGCGAGAGAATTGCCGCTTCGATTTGCTCAAGAGTTGACATAACCAGTTTTTACCTCTGTGCAATAAGCAAATTATAGCCAGGACTTACGCAACTGGCACAGTGCGATGCCCTTAAGCCGTATCGCCACTCTATGTCCCCTATTCCATGACTGGCAATTCCAACTGTACTGACTCCGTATCTTGCTGTTTCGCTTTCTGGCTACGTTGTCCGCCAGTCTTACTTGTAGACTTTTTAGCGGTTTTGGCTGAGGCTTGGAGTTTGTCACGTTCTGCGCGAATGCGTTCTAACAGGATGGATGCGGGTTCGTCGTTCGGATCTTGGAGAACTAGTTCGCCACGAAAGGCTTTGGCGAGGATGGATTGATTAATGCTTTCAGATTGTTCTTGCACATTATCAATAAGTTTTGCCAGTTTTTTAATAGTATCCATGTATTGATTAATGCGCTGAATAATTAGCTTTTGTTCTTTTAACGGAGCCAGTGGAATAGTTATCTTAACCATTCGTGTAAGACCTAAATCTTGATTGCCAACACCATGAGTAAATTTTTGTGATTGTTCATAACAATCTGGAGAATTAAGTGCGTGTTGCAAATAAAACCGCTCAATTGATGGAACACATTTTATAACAGCTACATGAACCCACACATTGAATGACTGATTATAAGTATTAACGCGAGCGATGCCAGTAGTTCCTCCTTTTGTATAAAGAATATCACCTATTTCTGGTACACATCTTTGCGATAGTTCTTTGTGTAACTCTGGAGATATGTATTTAACGTTCGTAAAATCAATTACATCAGGGTGAACATTGCCTCCGCTTATAAAAGGTATCCCATTTTCAGAATACTTTGGACTAAAATGAGGTCCATCTTTAACCGACCAGGCTACATCTCCTAATGTTATCCAACACCAATTATCTGGAAGTTCTGAAAGATTTTCAGCTTCTATTGGTGCCGCATCATGATACTTAGCTTTTTTAGGATTTTTTTCTTGAGATAGAAGATGGTTTTCCCAGCATTGACGACGTTCCGCACGAATCTTTTCCAACAACACCGAAGCAGGTTCAACATCTGGATTCTTCTCCCGCCAATCAGCAGTGAGATCGCCACGAAAGGCAGCGGCAAGGACTGATTGACGGAACTGGTTTAGCAGGGGAGGAATTGCCTCAAGCGCCTCTGTCACCCGCTGACTCCTAGCCCTCAGTGCCTCAATTTTGGAGACGATGCGGCATTGTTCGTTGAGGGGGGGGAGGGCTACAAGTAGTTTGTAAGCATCCTCTCTATTTAAACCTGGGACAGCTGATGCTCGATTTAATTGTTCTAATGGTAGCGCTTTTAGTCGATAAAACCAAAAGTTAATTGGCTGTTCATAGAATTCATCAATATAATAAGTTGTGTCAATAGGATAGCAAGGATTTTTAGATGTATGAATTTCACCTATACTTCCTTTTCTTCCTACTATCAAACAAGAATGATTAACTATACAATTTGAATGAAAACCTACAATTCCATTTGAGCCATAAACCGGATATTCTCCCCCATCCCGTTTTGATTTTGTTAAACTTTTACCATATTTCAGTTCAATTACATCACCAAGGCTGATAAGTTCCCAACCTTCAGGAAGTTCTATCATTTCATCAGACACTACGCTACTTCCTCCTCACCCTCAAGCAACGCAGTCAACGCCTCCATCTCCTCCATCGCCGTCTGCAACTTCACCATAATCTCGGAAGCGATCGCCTCCGGTTCTGGCATATTATCAAAAGAATGCAAACTCTCATCCCTTAACCAAGTAATATCCAGATTCTCACCCCGCTTAGAAATCGCTTCCCGTGTAAAGCACCGCCATCGTCCCAAATCCCCTTTGTCAACTCGCTGACTCTTCCCATTCGGATCATTTCCATACTCTAACTCAAACTCTTGGAAATGCGATCGCATGAGTGGAATCCGCTTACCAAAACTCGGCATATTCGTCCGCAAATCGTAAATCCATACCTCTTTGGTATTGCTCTTATCTGTCTTCCCCCGTTGGAAAAACAGTACATTGGTTTTCACACCTTGAGCATAGAAAATCCCTGTCGGCAACCGAAGAATTGTATGCAGGTTGCATTTATCCATCAAATCTGCTCGGATGCTACGTCCCTGCCCGTCTTCAAACAGCACGTTATCTGGTAAGATGACTGCTGCCCGTCCTGAGGGTAACAAGCTACGATAGATATGCTGTAAAAATGCTAATTGCTTGTTAGATGTGGGATAATCGAAGATTGGACGCAAGAGTACTAGATAAAATCTCCAATGGAGGATTCGTGAAAATTATCAGTTCTACTTGAGAAAAATTTTTATTAACAAATTCTTGGTAGCTGTTCTCCAACAAGCATATCGATGATGCGTTCAGTACCGAAGGTAGTTTGTAAGAATACAATACCAGGAGGTTGGGGAATGACTTCGCCAACAAGACAAGCATCTTTACCTGCTGGGTGAGATTTCATGGCAGATAGAACAGTTTCCGCATTCTTGCTTTCTACGACGACGACTAATTTACCTTCGTTTGCTAGATACAAGGGATCTAAACCGAGAATTTCGCAAACTCCCTTAACCTCTTCGCGAATTGGGATAGATTGCTCGTGAAGGCGAATTCCGACTTGAGCACTCTGGGCAAATTCATTTAAAACTGTCGCTAAACCACCGCGTGTTGCATCCCGCATCGCATGAACTTCGGGGCAGCTATTGAGAATGGTATCAACTAAACTATTCAATGGTTGACAATCACTTTCAATATCTGTTTCTAATGCTAGTTCCCCACGCGCTATTAAAATTGCTGTGCCATGATTGCCCAACTCACCATTAATAATGATGGCATCTCCTGGTAGAATATTATGGGTGGAAATATTGACTCCTGTAGGAATGACGCCAATCCCAGCAGTATTGATAAATAGTTTATCGACGGCACCGCGATGTACAACTTTTGTGTCACCTGTAACAATTTGTACACCTGCTTTTTTAGCAGCGCGTTGCATACTTTCCGCAACGCGCTGTAACGTTTCCACTGCTAGCCCTTCTTCTAAAATTACGCTACAACTAAGATACAACGGTTTGGCTCCACTGACAGCTAAATCATTCACTGTGCCGTTGACTGCTAATTCTCCGATATCACCACCTGGAAAAAATAACGGATCGACAACATAAGAATCAGTACTAAAAGCCAGCCTATCTCCGTATTGTAACAATGTTGCTAAGTTGAAAGTTGCTTGGTCTTCCAATTGGGAAAGAATCGGATTATCAAAAGTCTTGACAAAAATACTGTCAATTAAATCGCGCATCGCTTTACCACCACTTCCATGCGCGAGAGTGATGTGGGTATCTTGTATTCTACTACGGCGGCGAGTTGTTTGGAATTCGGGATTTTGTACTGAGTCAGGAGAAAAAATATTCATCTTTCAATTGGGCAGCTTCAGCAGGTGAGCGAAAATAAATATTTCGGCGACTGTACTTATAGTAAGCGGCACAAGCACCTTCGTTCGATACCATACAACTACCAATAGGTGATTCTGGGGTGCAAGCTGTACCAAAGACTTTGCATTGCCACGGCTTTAAAACGCCTTTGAGGATTTCACCACAAAGACATGCTTTATTGTCGGCAACTTTGAGATTCGGAATGGTAAATTTCTCTTCGGCGTCAAATTGGGCATACTCAGGACGAATTTTTAACCCGGAGTCGGGAATATCACCCAAGCCACGCCAATCAAATTTCTCTCGGATGGCAAAAACTTTGTTTATGGCGGCGATCGCCTGATGATTTCCCGTCTTCTCTACCAATCTGTTATACTGGTTTTCTACCTCGCAGCGATTGTCTACAAGTTGCTGCAATAACATCCATATAGATTGGAAAATGTCTATTGGTTCAAATCCGGACACAACAATGGGTTTGTGATATTGTTGAGATATAAACTCATAAGGGTCAGTACCAATCACCATACTGACATGACCTGGACCGATAAAGCCATCTAATTGTAAATCGGGATTATCTAGCAGTGCTTGAAGGGCGGGAATCACAAGAACGTGATTGCAAAACATACTGAAATTGTTAATTTTTTCAGCATCTGCTTGCAAAATAGTCAAAGCTGTGCTAGGAGATGTTGTTTCAAAGCCTAAGGCAAAGAAGACAACTTCTTTGTCAGGATTTTCCCTGGCTATTTGCAGGCTGTCTAAGGGAGAGTATACCATACGGATATCTGCACCTTTTGCTCTTGCTTGCAATAGGCTCCCTTGAGAACCGGGAACTCGCATGGCATCGCCAAAGGTAGCGAAGATGACGTTAGCATTTTGGGAAATAGCGATCGCATCATTTAATCTCCCTTTTGGCATCACGCACACCGGGCAACCGGGGCCATGAATCAATTCTATCACATCCGGCAAAACTTCTTCAATGCCATACTTAAAGATAGAATGAGTATGCCCGCCGCATACTTCCATTATTTTGAGCGGCTTTTCTAGCTGTTGGCACAATTTGGAGATTTCGCGGAGTAAAGCTTGGGCTTTTTCAGGTTCGCGGAATTCATCAACGTATTTCATATAAATTTGTCATTTGTCATTTGGGATTGGTGATGGTTTCCACCTTATTTATGAGTCAAAACGCTTGTTATATTTATTTTTGCTCACCTACTTAATTGTTGATTTTTGATGACTATTAACCATTAACAATTTCCTGCAATAGTTTTAATGTTTCCGATGCTTCTTGTTCGTTGATTCGATTCATGGCAAAGCCGACGTGAACTAGTACCCAATCGCCGAGACAAGATTCGGCTGGATGCTGTTCGTTGACAATGCAAGCAATATTAATGTGACGTTTGACACCGCCAATATCAACAATGGCTAATTTGTGCTGAGCGTTTGTTATCTCTATAATTTTACCGGGAATTCCTAAACACATGATTT
>CAZZVG010000561.1:0-5034 GCA_964657295.1 Iningainema sp.
CAAAAGTAGTACTTTGAACAAAAAGGCAAAAGAAGCTCTAAGATTTGAAAGCTCTGAGCTAAAATTATCATTTTTAGATACATTTCAAGGTTCATTTGGAATAAGAGTTGGACTTCCAGTATACAAACAGCTAAATTTGTTTGATGACTCAGTAGGAGAAGAATCTGTAGAAACATTCATGAGGCTTATTATAGCAAGTACTGGTGATAACTCTAACGCTTTAAAAAGTGAGCTTGAAACATTCCAAGGTGAGCCATTAATGAAATTCAAAAACTTGATAAAATACTTAATTAAGTTAGAGTCAGATTTGGTTTTAGAATGGGGTTCTGTCAATCCACAGAAAGGTGGAATAGTAAGATTTCCATTAGATAAAATAATTCAAGCTTTTGAAGTAGCTAGCCAAGTAGAGTTAGGAAGTCCTTATGATTCACTTAAGAGCGATCGCTCTTAAACAACAAGTCAAAAAGATTGACACATTTCCTTTCAATCTTCCCTTAATCAAAGCTTTCAAAGAAATTAACTTTCAAAGTCCTGTAACTTTCTTTGTTGGGGAAAATGGTTCGGGAAAATCAACACTATTGGAAACGATCGCTACAGGTGTAGGTTCAATTACAGTTGGCGGAGAAGATGTTCAACGAGATAAAACATTAGATCCGGCTCGACAATTATCTGCACAATTAAAATTTGTTTGGCAAAAAAAGACAGGACGAGGCTTTTTCCTAAGAGCAGAAGATTTTTTTAATTTTACTAAACGCCTCAAAAACTTGAGCCAAGAATTAGAGGAAGCAGTATTAGAGTACGAGCAAAACTTTACTGGCACGGGTTTGAAACTTGCCAAAGCTGCGGCACTAAAACAGAAAGCCGAACTCACGCAAAAGTATGGAGAAAATCTCGATGCTAATTCTCACGGAGAAAGCTTTCTCAAACTTTTTCAAGCACGCTTTGTGCCAGGTGGATTATATCTTTTGGATGAACCTGAAGCACCACTTTCTCCTCTGCGACAACTAGCATTTTTAGCTCTACTAAAGGATATGGTAAATCAGGATAGTCAATTTATAATTGCTACTCATTCTCCGATTTTAATGGCTTTTCCAGAGGCGACAATCCTCAGTTTTGATACCCATCCCCCAAAACAAATTCCCTACGATGAACTTGAACACGTTTCTTTGACAAAGGCTTTTTTAAACAATCCGCAATCTTTCTTAAGACATTTGTAAGTTGCCAATTTAAAAATTAATAAAAAAGCTTTGTATCTGACAGCTAAACCCTGGCAATATCGGTGAAGTTATCTCATCATCTGCCAACAATGTTGTTATCAGCACGAGTTGAGTATTTTGGCGACGGTACACTTCCACTTGTTTTAATCGCCAATTCACAATCCAGTATTCTTGAACTCCCTTAATAGAATACAGTTTTAGTTTGACTTCCCGGTCTCGACGTTCGTTTGTACTTCCTGATGATAAAATCTCTGCAATTAGCTCTGGTGCGCCTGTCAAATGTCCTTCTTCATCAACTAGTTGAGCTAATCGCTCATTGCTAATCCAGATCACATCAGGAATGACATTATCAGCATCCGAGAAAATGATTCCCGGTGCTGTTAATGGCTGACCTAAATCAGTTGCCAGTGACCAAGTTAGTAGCTGAGCACAGATCCTTCCTACCGCACTCTGGTGCATAAAATGAGGCGCACGAGTCACGAACAACTCTCCGTCAATAATCTCATAACGTTTCCACTCATCAGTCGCCAGGATTTCTAAATCGTCACTTGTCCACCGGACTTGGTTTGCAGCTTGGGTCATCTTACGGTCCAACTTCTCTACTTATGCTAACTTATGGTAACCGTTCAGGGGGGAGTGCCCTTTCCATGTTTTGCGATCGCAAATCTTGTAGGTTGGCTTAAGGCAACGAAACCCAGCATTATTTTTATTGCTAGATTGGGATCACCTAGTAAATACCAAATAAAAGCATGGGTATCCAAAAGACATTTCATATTACATATATTCCGCCAAATCTTCTAATGGCTCATCAAAATCATCTGACATAATGATTTGACCTGCCCAACTACCATAACCCTGAGCAGTTTCTATCTTTTCCGGATCTCGTTGATTATTTGGATATTTTTCTCGTAAATATTCTGCATAATACAATAGTTCCGTCTTGAGAGATTCAGGTAGACTAATAACGACTTTCCATAAAGCTAGCTCAGTATTCATAACTTTTATTTTAACCAGAGCAAAGGAGCAGTAGTCTTTAGCAGAAGTTTGGATAATATTGAGGACGACATCTTTAGCGAGTTACTCCAAAAATGATGTCATTATTTGCTGATAATCCCCGACCATTGGACTTTTTTCTGTTTTTCCCGGCGATAAGAAAAGAAATGCTCTGTTGATTGGTAAGTACAATAAGGTGCGATCGCTATCTGTTCGGTACTGATCCCCAACATTTCCATTTGTTTTGAATTTACGCGTCGCACATCCAATCGGACTCGTCCTGGTTCTGGATCGGCAAGTATTGGTGAATTTGGTAGCTCGCGTAACGCATCGACAATAAACTTTTCATTATCATGTGATATAATGCTTCTCCCAACTTCTGCTGCTACTTGCTCTGAGACTTGATAAACCTCACCTGAGATCGCCGGTCCCATCGCAATGAGCAAATCTTCTAACTTGCTACCTTGTGATTGCATTTGGGCGATCGCTTCTGGCACAATCTTCCTTGACGTGCCACGCCACCCTGCATGTACCGCTGCCACCTGTCCCGTTTTCGCGTTCGCAATAAGTACGGGTGTACAATCAGCAGAAGCCACCCAAAGTGCCTGCAACGGTTGGGTGCTCACCAATCCATCACCTTCTAAAAACTCCTCGCCTTCGTTTAACTGACTGGCAATCTCTTCTGGTGTGAGAACAGTATTGCCATGTACCTGTTTTAAGCGATAAGCGTCCGCTTCTGAATGCAGTATCTTTGTGAGATCTAAAGGCGAACGAGGCCAAAACTGCTGCGTAAAAAAGCCGTGAGGCCAAGGTTCCAGTAGACTGATTGTGAGGTAAGGCAGTCCTTCCCAAGTACGCCATTGCCAAGAGTGCATTTTCAACCAAACCCTGAAAGATAAAAATCAGCCCATACATCCTAACTTGAACTGTTAGCATTTAGCACTTCAGCAATTGCTTTAAACGGAAATTGTACAAAACTTCTTAAATCGTGCATTTTACAAGTCATACTGGCGTTTGAGTGCTGTAGTGCTGACAGCTGATGGCTCACTTTAACTAGCTAGACTTGAGTAAACTATTGTGGAATTGAAGCAGCAAAAACTGGAAGCAGCCCTCCTTGAAGGGCGTGAGAGAGCCTATTTACCGTTTCAGGTGCATTGTTTTGAAACCGTCTCTTCAACTAACCAAATTCTCTGGGACTTACTTAACTCAGGGGCGGAAGCGGGATGTACGGTGATTGCTACCCAACAAACTGCAGGGCGAGGTCAATGGGGTCGTCAATGGATTTCCCCCATGGGAGGATTATATATATCAGTGGCGATTTCCCCCAAACTGGCGGCTAGCAACAGCTACCAAATCACTTTGGCGACGGCATGGGGAATTGCCAAACAATTGCGTAGTTGCGGCATTCCTGTAGAAATTAAATGGCCTAACGATCTTGTCTTAACTTCAATGAAATCGGGGGCTGAAACAACTACCAAACGCAAGCTAGGCGGCATTTTAACAGAAACAAAAATCCACGGCGAACTCATTACCCAAGCCGTGATCGGCGTTGGCATTAACTGGGCAAACCCAGTGCCTGAAACTGGGATAAATTTGGAAAAGTGGCAGGCAGGCGTTGATCCAAAGCCAATCTCTAGTTTAGAGATGTTGAGTGCTAAAGTTTTGCTGGGAATAGAATCTGGTATACAGTGCCTCTTCAATGAAGGAGTGAATATCTTATTATCTCGCTATCTAGAGTTGCTAACATTGGCGATCGCGTTCATGTCAACAATTTTGCTGGCACTGTAGTCGGTGTCACAACTACTGGAGATTTGCGGATTTGTATGGAGACACAAGAACCATTATCAGTAAGTGTACCAGAAATTTACCGTCAGCCCGGTACAATCAGTTTAGGTTACATTCACTCATAAGTATCGGAGGACCCCAACTTCGGTAAATCTTCTGATTAACTTCTACGGTTTGCCTTGAAAATTTAAATCTTAGTAGGATAATGTACTGAGATGATCAGTTTAGGCTAGTCACACAAGAGAACCAATGACGCAGCGCAATAATACTCACAACCGTTCGCCTGTCCACCAAAGCCAACACGACGGATCTTCTGCCCGAATGGCTCACCTCAATGTTCGTTCCGTGTGGCAGCGATCGCTGCCCGCACAGAGCCTTTGTTGGCTGAGCAGTTTTAGCCTGCTCAGCGGCGGTTTCGTATTGGCCCAAACCGATTCCCCAATAGATAATGTCGTTCCGACAGTCGAAAATGCTCAGCCAGTTGTTGTTAATCAACTGAAAAAAGGTCATCCCGTACAGGAATCTGAGCGATCGCAAAACGAATTTACCCAACGCCGAGCTAGACTCAGACAAAGATTGGGGGGCGGAGAACTTTCGCATCAGCCCACACGACATCAACCTAAAAACGAAGATTCTGAACCGACGGTCGTTATCAGATCAAGACGCCCGGTAGAAGCTTCGGTTCCTGAGACACGTGTGAGAAGATTGAGAGCCAAGTTAGAATCTTCGCATCCCTTTCCCATACCAAAGGTAGAGATTGCCACACCGACAACGCCTCAATCAACTCCTGAAAAAGTAGAACATGCCGCTCAAACCACCAATAAACCTAAAGATTATAACAACGCTCTGATTGACCCGACCGATTACAGCAATGGTGCAACACAAAAGTATGTGGCACCCAATTCGGTTGTGATCACAGAACGCTCTAGTGGTTGTCGAACAATATTAGGGCAAGGTGAATCGGGCAGTCTTTGTGCCAAACCACTGGCTCATTCTGACACTCAGCAACCCCACACCCAAACGCCCAGTTGGATTAAAA
>CAZZVG010000562.1:0-5026 GCA_964657295.1 Iningainema sp.
TATTTTATTTATGGTTAACATTGTAAATTTTAAAAGAGTTGGAAGTTTGATTGATAATCTTCTTAGCTATCTTCACGATTCTACTTTGAAAACTATCACTAACTTCAGCAGTACAAAATTTGTCTTGAATTAGATTATCTAATTCTATATTGCGAATAAGAAAAGGAGGATGCTTTAGGGGAAAAGTTAACTCCTTTAAATCTAGATTAGCCAGTGGATTGTCGTCGCCAAAAGTGTGAGTTGCATCTACCCCAAACCCAATATTAGAAACTAAATTGACTGAAGGAATGATTCCTAACCCATTTTGAATCCATCGAGTCAAGAGCCATTGATAATCCCAGTAGGTTTTATTACGATCATCAAAAACTCTTTGAAATTGGTTTTTCCAGTAGAGAAGATGCTTAGGATTTGAGAATATATTGTTGAGAAAATTAGTTTCTAAAGCTTCTGGGAAAAGCTTCATGTCATAATCGTAAAATTTCCAGGCTCTTCGCCATGATGCCCAACCCCATATTCCTGAGAATTGGGAAAAGTGATAACTTTGAATAGGTGACTTCCACTCCCCAAAGTGGTTTGTCCCACCCACTAGCATTATCCTTTCATCATCTCTATACCTTTCTAGCAATTCCTGGCAAAAGAGGAAGAAGCTTGGGTGAGGCAAGCAATCATCTTCTAAGAAGATTGCTTCTTCTACCTGCTCAAACACCCAGCTAATTCCTGTAGCTGGACGTAGTCCACACCCTAAATTGGTGTCAGAATAATTTTTTAGCACCTCACAATCCCAATCAACCCGCTCAATGATTGAACGGGCAGCAGCACATTTTTCTGCCTCACCTGGTCGGTCTGGACGTGAACCATCTGCAACTACCAGTAGTTTTTTTGGTTTAGCTTGACGAATTGCCTCAAATACAATTTCTGTAAAATCGGGGCGATTAAAGATTATGAATGCGATTGGTGTGGTAATACACATAATTTTTATTAAATTAATAGTTAGCAATGATTCCAGCGTTTTGCATTAAGTTAGCTAATGAATTAATATTCACTAAAATATCTTCATGTATAAAGTGAGGATCTATATATTCATCTGGTCTTTCTCCCTCTAGATCTTTGAATACACGAAAGTTTTTTTTTGAAATTATAATCATGTTTTTGTGAAGTGAATTCATTACTTTAAAGAGCCAAATATTTGTTGTATTGAATTTTATGTTTCTCAACAAATCTTAACACATTCTATTATACATATTTTTTCCTTAATAAATAGTTTTAATCAATTTACTAAATTGATTAAAACACAGTATAAGTTGTACCTATGAAGTCAAAAACTTTAAAGTTGATGGCTATCAAAAAAGATTTACGGACAGTATTCAAGTAATTTTGTAGACCAGTTAGTTTTAGTTAAAATTTTGCATTGACTTGGAAGCCCAGGATTACCTGTACCAAAGAAATCTCCGCCTTCTACAGCTACAGATGCCGCATCTTCGATATAATCAAGTATTTCCGTATCAGCCTGTGACAAAAAGATGGAAAATCGATACGAGCCACCTGCTAATGGCAAATTTTCTATACCACAGTAAATACAACCATTGTCGGGATTTAAAGTAACATTACTTTGAGTAAAATTGCTACGTAGTAAAAGAACTTTGACACCCTTTTCATCATAGATGTCTAAGCTAACAACAATATCTTTAAGAAAAATATTTGTTTTGTTTAAATAGCCAATCTCGAAGTAATAATCTTCGCCTGACTTTAAAGAACTTTCCTGTATTCCTTGCCCGTTTAATATTCTGAAGCTGGAAGCTCTGACTTTTCCAGAACCACTGCGGTCAGTTCTCTGCGATAAAGACATCGTTTGACCCATGTTGTAAGCTTTTTCAAGATAAACTCCTACAGCCTGAGTAGATGTAGCGTCTACAGATAACTTTCCAGATTCAAGCAAAATACCTCTAGTACATAGAGACTCTACAGCCGCCATTTGATGACTAACAAACAATACCGTTCGTCCCTCCTTCCCGACATCCTCCATTTTTCCTAAGCACTTTTTCTGAAACTGTGCATCTCCTACTGCTAGAACTTCATCTACAATTAAAATCTCAGGTTCTAAGTGTGCAGCTACTGCAAAAGCAAGCCGTACATACATCCCTGAGGAATACCGCTTCACTGGCGTATCTAAAAATTTCTCAACTTCTGAAAATGCAACAATTTCATCAAACTTGCGCTGGATATCCACCTTGCTCATCCCCAGAATCGCACCATTGAGAAAGATGTTCTCTCTACCCGTCAATTCTGGGTGAAAACCTGTCCCTACCTCTAATAAACTAGCAACTCGCCCCTTAATCCGGATAGATCCGCTTGTTGGTTCCGTAATTCTGCTGAGAACTTTTAGTAGCGTTGACTTTCCAGCCCCATTACGCCCAATGAAGCCTACGCGATCGCCCTGCTTAATCTCAAACGACACATCCTTCAGCGCCCAAAACTCGTTAGGGGCTGAATTTACCGTTTGTTTACCAGAAGGTTTGAGAAGTTTTTTACCCAGCGACTTTGCTCCATCACTCATTGATTCTCGCAAAGACTTGTAACTGCTGCTCCCTTCCTTCTGGTGACCCAGAACGTATTTCTTCGCTATATTTTCAACTCGAATAACTGTGTCAGACATTTAGGATACTCTCAAAGCTATTTCACAACTAATTTGCGTTTCTTAATAAAGTTTTAAATCCAGCTTGTTCAAACTTCTATAAGACTTTCACGTAGCTGTTATTACCAACCTAATTTTGCTATGAATTTATAACCTTTGCCCCATATGTGGCGAAAGTAATCAGTTAGAATAGCGCTTCTCGCAGTTCTTATGTTTGACCTACGGAATCTTGGTTCTGGGGTTCGGCTCGACAAAAAGAATATTTCTTTATTTTTCTGCTATGGCATAAATTGATTCAAGCCGTCTAGCCTCCAGGTCTATACTTTGCTCAAATGAACGTAGCTTGACGTTTTTAAAACCTACTTTTTCAAGAATTATCAAGAGATTTTCTTCATCAAACATATATTTATGCTCACCATCCATATAAGCCATGTAATTAACATAGTCAATTTTTGAGGTTTCATTAAATCCTGGCTTATACAAAATGTACTTTTCTATTTGAAAACCATCTGGTTGAAAATATGCAGACAAATAAATTTGTGCATTTGGAACACAGACAGAGAATTGACCGTCAGGTGTCAATATCCTATGGCAATCTCGTAATAATTTAATTATGTCTTTATAGGCAAAATGTTCTAATACATGAGATGAATATATCTTGTTAACAGAGTTGTCTGGAAAAGGTAATGAAAAATTCAAATCCCAATACAAATCACATTCATGGTTCCAATCAAGAGTAGTCCACTGATTTGTTCCCTTTTTACATCCAGCACCTATTTCAAGATTTATTTTTTCTTTGGAATGCAAGAGGTTATGAACCGATTTTTGAGTTTTCAGTTCCAACGATATCTGCTCTTTTTGAGACTTGATTCGTTGTATTTTATTCTTCACAAAAGATAAAGAATTAAACAGTTTTTTGACTAAATAATCCTGAAAATTTTTATTTGAACTTATCATTATAAGAACTCCTTTTTTTATCCTTGATAATTACTTTTCCTGGAGAGTCTATTCAATAGTTTGATTAAATCCGAAGCGGAATGGTGCGAAGTAACCGTTCGCGGGGGGGTCAAAAAAATGTCCGATATGAGATTACACGGAATCAATACGAAAACCACACCATTTCACTAGTTACTACATGTACCTGCCTAGTTTCTAATGATTGATAAAGTACTAAGGCTTGATGATGAAAAAAGTCACGATAGTTCAGTATAGTAATCCAAAAACCAGTATCAGCAAATACATATTTCATTCTGTATCTTGAGCAATTCCGTAAAGGTACTCATCTAATTTGTAAGAAGCATCTCTGGGAATTTTAGCCAATTCCTCCTCAGGAATTTGAGAAGCTAACTCAAAGATAATTTCTGAAAATGGACGAACTGTTGTGTCATAGGTAAATTCTTTTGCTTCGATTGTTGTTTGTGCTTGTTCATCCTCTTCTGGTTGGTTATTTGGCTGACTAAGTACCTTTTGAACAATGTTCGTGATTAGAGTTTCTAACTCAGCTACTGTAAGAGTGCTAATAGGATAATTAGATTCTGGTTGAGAGGTTGTCATCTAAAAAATATCCTTAGCATGTTGACATTTTTCTACAGTCTTTACAGTATTTTATCATTATATTTACAACGTAACTATACTTCAACCTAAATCACGTCAGCAAATGTGCGTTCCATCTTGCGGAAGTACCAAATACCACTCCACAGCAGTAGCGCCACTATTACTAGAGAAAGTGCAAACCCAGGTAGATATATCTGCGAGGCTCCGTGTAAAATTGCCCATCGGAAACCGTCAATAACTCCTACCATTGGATTGAGTGAATACAGCAATCGCCACTGTTCTGGTATCTTACTGCTGCTAAAACCTACAGGAGAAACATACAAACCAAACTGGACAATAAACGGTACGATAACACGGAAATCGCGATACTCCACTGTCAACGCCGCAAGCCATAACCCAGCCCCTATTGACGCTGCAAAGGCAATAAAAATAAACAGTGGCAGGGTAAGGATGCGCCAATCGGGGATAAAGTTGTAGTAAGCCATCAACCCCAGCAAAATGATCCCAGAAATCATAAAGTCTACAAAGCTGACGATCACCGCACTGGTTGGTACAATCAGACGTGGAAAGTAGACTTTAGAAAGCAGGTTGGCATTATTAACTAAACTGTTACTGCATTCAGTCAACGCTCCAGAGAAAAACTGCCAAGGCAGTAGCGCTGCAAAGACTAAAATTGGGTAAGGCGCATTACCTTCACTGGGTAGCTTTGCCAGAATGCTAAACACAAAGGTGAACACCACCATCGTTAAGAAGGGGCGAATCAATGCCCATGCCATCCCAATCACAGTTTGCTTGTACCGGACTAAGATATCACGCCATGCCAGAAAGTAGAATAGTTCT
>CAZZVG010000563.1:0-5024 GCA_964657295.1 Iningainema sp.
TATTAAAGGATAACCTAGCTTTATTTATATTAAATAAAAGCGTTTATCTATATATTTTAATTTTCAAGTATCTAGACAAAAGATAGAAAAGCTGTTGCCCAACGAGAATGATGCAAGATCTGCCAAACCGCTGTGAAAGTTGACGAGTTCAGGTTTGTAGCTTTCCTTGCTTGGCATCTTTTTCGAGTATTTCTTGATAAATTGGTGACTCTTGCATTAGTTCCTTCCTGAAATACTGGCGAATTAGTTGTTGATCAAACTTCAGGGCAGCTAGCATTTCTACGCAAGCTGTGATGTTTTGCTGTTGTTCTGGTTCTTCAATTTTATCTATTTCTAGCTCATTTAATTAATCCTTGTACACGAAGTCTTTGTACTAATGGGGATTCTCCTGCTTCTAAACGTAATCTTTCCGCATACTCAAAGCGTCGCTTCATATCAGCATCAATTTCTTCTTTATGCTCCCAGTAATAAGCTAAGGCTGAATAAATTTGACTCATATTCAGATGAGGATACTGAAAATGTAATTCTTCTGGACTCCAACCATAAGCGTGAACAGAAGTAACTAATTCCACAACTTTCATAGAAGTTTCTTTGATGAACGGAACATTGCGCTCATCAACCAAGATATGTTTATATTCGGTGGTTATTGTTTGATTCATTAGATAAAACTAGATTATTTTAGTCGTTGCAGATCTCAAAGATATGGCTGGCTCAAATCGTCAACCAATCAAGATTTCTTAAAACCGTTCTAATTGTTCAAACTTTTTAGCACTAACATTCATCGCATTTGCAGCTTCGCCACAAGTACGGGGGGTGGGAAAAATCTTTCCTGGATTTGCTAAACCTTTGGGATTAAAAGCCGATCGCACCCATTGCATTGTTTCTAGATCGGTTTCCGTAAACATCTCTGGCATAAAGCATTTCTTATCCGCCCCAACGCCATGTTCACCAGAAATACTACCACCGACTTTAACGCAAAGCTTGAGAATTTCTCCCCCAACTTCTTCAACCTTTTCTAATGCTCCGGGTACAGAATTATCATAAAGAATCAGTGGGTGAAGATTGCCATCGCCAGCATGAAACACATTAGCAATCCGATAACCAGATTTTTGACTCAAGGCTTCAATTTCACTCAGCACATATGATAATTGAGTACGCGGAATGACACCATCTTGTACGTAATAATCTGGGCTGATATGTCCGGCTGCGGCAAAAGCTGCTTTGCGTCCTTTCCACAATCTCAAACGCTGTTCAGAGTCACTTGCCGTCGTGATATTCCGCGCACCATTCTGTTTACAAATTTCCGCAACGCGCTGTTTATTTGTCGCGACTTCCACTGCTAACCCATCAATTTCTATTAACAAAATAGCCGTCGCATCGCGGGGATAACAATTTGTACAAACGACATCTTCTACAGCATTAATGCTGATGTTATCCATGATTTCCATACCACCAGGAATAATTCCGGCACTGATAATCTCGGAAACACTTGCTCCCGCCGCTTCAATGCTGGTAAAATCTGCCAAAAGGACACAAATCGATTCAGCACTTTTGAGAATTCGCAAAGTAATTTCTGTGGCAATTCCGAGAGTCCCTTCAGAACCAACAAATAAACCTGTTAAGTCATAACCGGGCATTTCCGGAATCTGTCCACCCACGTCTACAATTGAACCATCTGGAAGAACTAATTTTAATCCCAAAACGTGGTTAGTCGTGACACCGTACTTCAGGCAATGGACTCCACCAGAATTTTCCGCAACATTACCACCAATAGAACAGATTATTTGGCTGGAAGGATCAGGAGCGTAGTAAAATCCAGCACCACTTACTGTTTGGGTAACCCAGTTGTTAATCACTCCAGGTTGCACAACCACACGCTGAGTCTCTAAATCGACTTGTAGTATTTTCCTCATTAAAGAGGTAACGATTAATACGCAGTCTTCTGTTGGCAGCGCTCCACCTGATAAACCGGTACCAGCGCCGCGTGCGATAAAGGGAATGGAGTGGCTATCGCATATCTTCACCACCTCGGCAACTTGTTCTGTCGTTCTTGGTAGCACCACCACACCTGGAATTTGGCGATAGCTTGTCAGTCCATCACACTCATAAGTAATCAATTCTTCTCGGTGTTGCACCACACCATTTTTGCCCAGCACAGCTTCAAATTGCTTGATGATGGGTTTCCAATTACGTTGTTGTTTGTTTTGAGTGAGCATCATTTTTTACAGTTAAAGGTAGATATTTACAGACTGTTTAAATTTGAGATAATTTCTTCAGATAATGTTAAAGCTGTTAAGGCGATGCTGTACAAGCCAGGAAATTTATCGATATAATCTGTTTGTTTACGATATCCTCGCAATCGTTTCAAGTTATTTGCGATTAATTGACGTTTTGGGTCAGGATTCAGCTTAAATTGCTCCCAAACATATCCATGAGCTTGACCTGTTGTAGGAATAATGTACCCTTCTCGATCGCGCAAATGGTTTCGCGCTAAGATGAAAGCTGCATAGTATGCTCTACTGATAGCATCACGTAGTTTAGCCTCCTGATTTGCAGGAGTCGTTGGTTGACCCGTGAGTTCTTTGGCTAGATTAAAATACTGTGCCCAATCAAAACTCATCTGGGTATTCTAGAGTAGTAAAAAACTGCTGATGAACCTCGTGTGAGAGACATCTGGACCAATCGTTATCTAACTGATGCAACCTTGCAACGGCATCATAGGGGTGAAGTTTCACTCCAATAGATAGTAGCAATTGTACCCAATCCGTGCTCTCTGGATCGATGAAAACTTCTAGAAATAGCTGAGAGTCGGGAAAGTATTGGCGAATTTTCTCCGGTGCGTCTAGCAGCACCGGAACTAGAAACGGATGCATATCCAAAAATCCAACAACTTCTGTTCGTTCTCGGAAGATGTACAAGTGTTCTAGGGCTTGAATATCGGCTTGAGAAATGCTAACTGCTGTGTTTGTCATGGCGTCATGCCGACTGAAATTAACGGCTGTAATACTATTATTGCAAGAATTATAGCGGAATTAAAAATTCGTCTTGGAAAGTTAAGCTGATAGAAGTTGCTAGTCCTGTGTCTAAGAAATGCACTCGTTCGCTCAAGGGAAACCAACCCCGCACAATTTCCACGCACGAAAGCTTGGATTGTAGGCAATAAGCAAGCAGTTCCGTAGACGTGCAGGGGTGAGGCAGCGCGAATGACGGCTTTCCCGTTGGGCTTAGCGCAGGGTATGGTAGGTTTTTTTCCGCCACCGTGTACTAGTTTTGAAATTCGCCATCGATGACATATTTTTGAATGGCTTCAAGCCAAACTAAGTATCCTTGACCATTTAAATGAACCCCATCAAATGTATATTGAGAATCTAATTGATTTTCCGAGTCTGATAAATGAGAATAGACATCTATATATTGATATTTAAACTCTTTAGCAAAATTTATTAAGTGTGAATTTAGTTTGACTACGTTGTCAGTGTTTTGCCAATAACGGGTTACTTGATTGTTTATAGGTAAAACGCTTTGAATAAAGACTTCTGTGTTTGGTATTTTATTGCGAAACTCCGCCATAATCATTTTGTAGAATTCTGAAGTTTCTTCTACAGTTCTCCCCTCATTTATCAAGTCATTAATACCAACCATTAAGAAAATCTTTTTTGGATTGGACTCCACTATTTCGTTTAGGCGATTTAACATTCTATCTGTTGTATCACCGCCAATACCACGTTTTTTTATCTTTGTTCCCAACAACTCTGTCCATTCGCCTTCATCGGTTAAGCTATCACCCAAGAAAATAATTCCTAAGTCTGATTTAGGCAGGATCTCAAATTGGCTTTTTTTATGGAGATATGCAGGATGGTAATCAGTTTTAGCTGAATTAGAAGAATTTACTTTCTGAAATAAGTACGATAAACCACCTTTTCTTTGAACAAAGAAAGTTGCTATTACTAAAACAAAAATATTGAAGAAAATAGAAGTAAATAATATGATTGTGATTCTTTGGTTCATTTTCCCAACAAGATATTTAAATGAGAGTAGGGGCGGGTTTAACAAGACATTGCGTTGACTCACGAGTTATTTGAATTAAACCCGCCCCTACTCCTGAATCATAAACTCCTGCACTCTTTTCCACACTTGTTCTACCAAATCACTACTCTGGGCCTCAAACCACTCAATTTCCGGATATGCTTTGAACCAAGTGCGTTGTCGCTTGGCAAATTGCCGCGTGTGCAAAACTGTTAATTCTTGAGCTTTGTCTAAAGACATTTCTCCAGCTAAATATTGCTTGATTTCTTGATACCCTAAAGTCTTTAGTAAAGGTAAGTCACTGCCATATTTCAGGCAAAGATACTCCACTTCTGCGACTAAGCCATGGGCGATCATTTTCTCTGTTCGTCGGGCAATGCGGTGGGTAAGGTTGGCGATGTCACAATCTAAACCTATTTGCAGGATGGGATAGTTTGGAGGGTTTTCTCCTTGTTGCTCGGAAAGTGGAAAACCTGTCACATAAAATACTTCCATTGCTCTTAAAGTTCGCACGGGATCGTGGGGATGAATCTTTTGTGCGGCAACCGGATCGACTTGTTGTAGCATGGAGTAAAGTTGGTATTGCCCGAGAGATTCTAACTGCGATCGCAATTCTGGCTGTGGTGCCACTCTCGGAATCTTCATCCCCCGTGTCACGGAACGGATATATAAACCTGTTCCACCTACTAAGAGGGGAGGAGTAAGATCCGGGGAGGTAATAGAAGTAATTAATGTTTGAGCTTGCTGCTGATAGTCTGCCACTGTCATTATATCAGTTGGGTTACAAATATTAATTAAGTAGTGCGGTATTAACTTCTGCTCATCTGCTGTCGCTTTAGCTGTGCCAATATCAAAATAACGGTATACCTGTCGAGAATCCGCACTAAGAATAACACAACCCAATCGAACAGCCAAAGCCAAAGCTAATCCCGACTTACCTGTCGCCGTTGCTCCACAAATTACAATTAATTTAGTCATTTGTTAGTTGTTGGTTGTTA
>CAZZVG010000564.1:0-5023 GCA_964657295.1 Iningainema sp.
TTTGTCAGATGAGGCGGTGACCATGTGCTGACCATCGGGGCTAAAACTGGCGCTCGTGACAATATCCTGATGCCCCTGCAACACTTGGTGTTGTTGCCATGAAGTGATTTTATCGACAATTGTTTGTAATGCTAAGACTGGACTTGCCGCCGGATAATCTTCTATTTTTTCTAGATGATTTTTATTGACTAAAGCTTTTAACTTTTCGCCACCTCCTATTGCTGCTGACAAAGCTCCGACTTGATCAAATTCCAATTGCCCAAGATTTGCAAGTCCTGCTAGTTCTAATTTGGTTGCTTCCTGAGCTTCGTGAGCTTGTTGAAGACTCTGTTGCGCAAAGATTCCCGCTCCCACTGCCAGAGCTAAAGCCATGACTAGCACTATAGTACCAAGGCGAATTCTTTGACTCGCTTTGTGATTCGCTCGTTGTAAAACCTGTCTCGCTTCTTGTTCTACTGCCAATCGTCTCTGAACTTCTTGCTTTTCTAACTCTTGACTGGCTGCTAAAAACTGATAATCTAAATCACTTAAACTTTTACCGACTGCCCAAGCTTTTGCATCCTGTAAAGCTTGTCCCCTCAGCAAGCGTGACTCATCTTGTCGCCCTGAATCAACCCATATTTGCAGTGCGCCAGAGTAAGGACGCAGTTTCGCGAGTTCGGTTTCACACCAATCTTGGTTAAAGACTGACTGATAAATACGGTTATAAATTCGCAGTTTACCATTATGTTTGACGACTAATCCTGTCAACCGCAGTTCCGTTTGTTCCGGACTTTCATCTGCAATGACTTCTTGATGCTGCAATAAAAGTTGACACAACGCCAATAATCGTCCAGTACGCTGTTGACTACTTTGAATAATGCGATCGCGAATTGTCTTCAAATGTTCTGGTTCATCCTGGGCTTCCCAATTTTCAATAATCTGTTCTCGCACCAGACGCTCAACCGCAGAGGATTCCTCTGATGTTGGCAATGTCTGGCTGTGATGTTGCACTAACAACTGACAAACCTTTTGGGTGAGAAATGGTTGCCCTCCTGTCCAAGAAAGCACAGCTTGGAGCAATTCTTCCGCATTCCCTACCTTTGCTAATCCCCTTGCCAGTGGTTGCGCTTCCGAGAGTTTGAAACCCGTTAGCTCAATTGCACAACCAATATTAAAAGGTGTTCGCCGCCTGTCTTGAATCAAGTTTGAAGGCGTAGACACTCCAAATAAAGCAAAGGTTAGGCGATCGTAATCTCCATGATCTGCACGACGATTATAACATTCCCGGATCACTGCGAAGAAATCATCCAGGTTGAACTCGACACTCAAAATGCTATCAATTTCATCAACAAAAATGACAATAGTCTCAGTCATTCTGACTAACAAGACTGTTTCAATAAACTTGCTTAACTTTTGCACTGGTGATAATAAACCCAGATCTTCCCACCATGTGTTTATATCAAAGGTGGTGTCAAGCTTGAAACTTCCCACGAGAGTGTCAATCACCCCAGAATACCATTCCTCTGGGGTAATACCTGCCGTGCCAATCCCGGTGATGTCAATAGCAGCACAAGCAATTCCTTCTTTTTGCAACCGCCGCATGACTTGTACTCGTAAACTCGATTTCCCCATCTGCCTAGAGTTGAGTACGTAACAGAAGTTCCCTTCCTTCAAGTTAGAGTAGAGTGTACTGTCAGCTTGACGCTGGACGTAAGTTGGAGCATCAATTGGTAAACTGCCCCCAACTTGATATTCGTACCTTCGACCTCGTGTTACACTCATAAGTTAGTTTATTTTGAGGCGCTCGCGAAAATACAAACGATACAGGTCACACGTAGGCTTGACCTGATTCCCTTGAAACTTTATCAATCCCATACTCCGTAACTTAAATGCTTCTACAGAAGCTAAGTTTACAGGAGCATCCGCCGCCATCACAATTTTAACCGCAGCTAACAGTTGAGAATCATCCTCTAAATTTCGTAAATGACGACGGAGGTGATCGCTGTAAGGGCCTGATTCCGTTGGTGCAACTTGCTTGAGGTCAGATAAAGTCATCCGCTCACGAGCAATTTGATACATAGCAACTCGTAATAAATAAGGATTTCCACTTAGCAGAGTCATTAACTCCGAGATTTGCTCATCACTCCAATGAAGTCCATGTCGCTGTGCTAAGGAATGCACTTGTGCAAAGTTCAACTCTGGTAACTCAATGGGAAAACCCACATTGAAAGGTGACTGGTTGATTTTGAGTGGAATATAAACTTCCTGGGAATGCACAATCACTAACCTGAGTTGTCTCCAAGCCTCTTCATTTTTTGAGCGCTCGTGCCAAGTTCGCAGCAAACCAAAAAAATCTGCCGCTATTGTCGGATGCTTAAAGATTTCGTCTACTTCATCCAACGCTAACACAATTGAGGTATTAATTTCTGGTAACAAATACCTGCCAAAGTAATTTGTACACTTGTTCTTGCTACCGAGAACACCTTTCCAATAATTACCTATTTTATCTGGCAGATTCAGCTCGTCACTCACACTAGCACAGAACCATTGTAAGAACAGATCCAAGTTTGTCAGCAGTTCTGCATCTACCGATTGAAAGTTCAAATTGGCAGTCTGATAGCCCTGTCGTTTAGCATAATCGAGAATTCGTGTCATTAATGAAGTTTTTCCCATCTGCCTCGGTGCTTTAATGCGAATCAAGGCACCTTCCAAGAGAATCATCTCATAACAGTCTGCTTCAATGGGCGGACGCTCAATATAGAAACCCGAGTCTAAAGGAACCTGCCCGAAGGGATTCTCTAGCACAACAACCTGACTTTTGTCAATAGCTCGACTCGACTGTGGTTTTCCCTGTTGTGGAGAATTTAATTCATTCAACCGACTTTTTAGAACAGGGATTGAAGATTCGTTAATTCCTTCTAAATCAATCGCACTACAGCCGAACTCATACGCCTCTTCATAGGATCTATCCGCCCCCAATGCATCATAGAATCCTACGGCAAATTCAATTGCTGTGCGATCGCCAATCGCCTGATTCATCCCAATCACACAGTCTATGTGTTGGTAAATAGCGTCTGCTTGCTCTTGAGTATAGCACGCATTCAACAAAACGCACTCAACCTTATCCTTAAATAACTTAAAGAGCCTTGCGAGTGATTCCGTACTCACCAATTGCGTAAGTCCTGTATGATTCTCTAATGCTAAGCCAAGACTACCCGCTCCATGGCCACAAAAGTGAACAATCTGTGGCGAGTCATCCAAGAGCGCACGGCGTAAATCATCTGGATGCACTGCCCACCTGGTGATCAATTCAAACTTCTCTCGACTTCTGGAGCGTTGCAACCCTGCCTGAATTTCCCGTGCCTCTTTATCTAGGCGCAGATGACTTGTGTCTGTGGGATTAGCTGATAAAATCAGGATTTTTTTGGGGGTGGTATTCACGGAAAAAGCCTGCAATTGAGCTACATGCAGTTTACTACAGCACGGTTATGGTCAATTCCCGACAGGAGTCTCGCCTTTGAAGTCGCTATACATAGACTAGATTTTAACCTATTTCTAACTAGATTCTAGGCGTGGTGCGATCGCCAGTGTTCAGAGTTTTCCAAGATACTATAGCCCTTTCCCCCTACCCCTCTCCCAAGCAGAGGGGTAGGGGGAGAGGGCGGGGTGAGGGCGTATGGGATGTGACTAAAACGAGAACCGCTATAAAATACTTATATAACTGAGGTGTCTTACACGAAAGAGCCAAAATCTGTTTGCAGCGAGTGCCTCGAGAAACAAGGCGTCAACAGCTTGAGTAGGTGGGTGAAAATAAACCTAAAATGTTTTGTTGCTGTTAAGAGCGCTAAAGCTCAACTACGAGCCAATACCAAAGATTTTACATTCTGTTACATAGTTGTAAATTTTCCTGCCCACCTACTTAGGGGAGAGGCATTCAACGGAGAATCGCTTTATATATAGCTTGAATTGGCAAAACCCGCTGTGCTGCCACTCCAACTGAGTTAATGCCTTTAACTTTAGTCGCAACTTGCTGCTGTGAACAGAGTTGCGACTATTTTCTCGGGAGGAGAATGGCTGTCCTAATCTTATTTAAACGGTATTGAGACTGTTGGGTAATTTGTGAGGGGTCTAACCTCTCGTGACATTTGATTAGTTTTGAAATAGATTGAATAATAAAATCTAAAACCCTTTTTTAGGATATTGTCTGGGAAGAAAAAAAGAGCGCGTCGGCTAGAAGTATGGGTAATGATTTAAATTTTTTCGCCTTTCAATGCAATTTTTCAAGAAATATAGAAACTTGCCAAAATGGCAACCAAACTTTTAAAACTCAAGTTAAGTTATAGAAGGTAAACGACTTCAAGGGTGTTGTTATCGGGGTGTATCACAATCATAAATTACGAAGGTGGTACACTTTTACTCAAATCAGTTTCATGTAAATTACTCACAGGTTTTAAATGGTAAATTCTATGAATTCGGAATTGGGAATTGGGAATTTAATTGAAGCGAATAAATTCTTAACCATGAAATTACCAGCACGCGTCTAGATAACTAGCAAAGAGATATTAATAAGGTTTTCGTTTGCTGCGGCAGGAATATTCGGTGTGTACAGACGTTGTCGTTCACCTACACGTTACCCCCCTAAATAACGGGCAGTGTCTGTGTATATTCCTAAACTCTTCAGCAGCAAACGGCGGGGTGGGAGTTCCGAAAGCAACTGTTATGCTCAACTCCCACTCTTCATTTATTCAAAAACAAACATTCGGTAGTCGATGCAAGATGATAGAGCAATCCCAAATGATTTGTGAGAATAAATGATGCTAGAAACCCGGTTTCTTTAAGGAACCGGGTTTCTCATTTGTACTTAAATGACTCATACTTTTTTTCGCTACCCATAGCAATAACTTAAAGCTACTATACACATATTGTCCGGACAATATAAACCAAAGTATCAATATTGTGATATGGCTATATATTGACATTCCGGCGTTGCAGAAACTCAAGAATAGCTGCATTCACCGCCTTATTAGCACCAGATGACGCA
>CAZZVG010000565.1:0-5022 GCA_964657295.1 Iningainema sp.
GAGAGGTTCCCGCTAGCCCATCAAGCATATTCTGACAATCAAACTTTATACTTACTGGGTTCAACGATTGCTCTTCCGTCCCGTTAGCAGGCTCAGATTTCTTGTTGGAAACCGATGGCATCAACGGAGACAATGCATTTTCTGAGGACTGCTCGCTAACCTTGAGCAGATCCGCTTGCCACTTCTCATAGGAAACCTGTTCAAGTGAGTAACCTTGAGAGCAGATCCAAGGGACAACGTTGCTCCAGTGGATAGGGAAAGGATTCACAATATGAAAGGTTTCTCCCAATAATTTTTTCTGCCTAGAGATATGAACGATAGATTTGCTTGCGTAGTCCACAGGAATCATATTGACCATTGTGTCTAGGTCTGGAATACTTCCAAGTTGAATGCAGCCTTTGATCATTCTGGAAATTACGTCATCTGTCTTACAAACTCCTGTTTGGCTATGTCCTGATACTCTACCAGGTCTATATATAGAAACAGGAATTCCTCGGGAGCGTGCGATCGTCACTAGCTTTTCAGCTACCCATTTACTCTGCGCATAGTTACCAGTAAGGCTACCACCATGATCCAACGTGTCATTTTCGCGAATGATCCGATCTTTAGAAACGCCCTCTGAGGGAAAAACGGAAACGGTGGAAATATAATGTACAGGCTTGAGTTTAATTTGGCTTGCCAATCTCAAAACTTCTTGAGTTCCAAGAACATTAGCAGCTTTAAGCTTAGGGTACGGCTCAAAGAAATTTACCAATGCACCATTGTGATAAATCACATCAATGGAACTTGCCAAGGTGTGAAACTGTTGATCGGAAAGACCAAAAAGTGGCTGAGATAGATTTCCCATAACTGGGATGATTCTGGAACTAAAACATTCATTCCAGAGTAAATAAGATTCAAGACTTGCTTGCATCTTCTGTTTGGCTTCTTTCTCATCAGAAGAACGTATCAAGTAATAAATATCAGCCTTGGTCTGTTGCAAAAGCTCATATAGTAAAAAAGCTCCAAGAAAGCCTGTTGCTCCAGTTAAAAAGATTCTTGCCGGCTCTGCAACATGCTCAAAAGGGATGCTGACAGGACGGATTGTCGGATCTAGAACAGCTTCTGCATTGAGATTTGTGACAGATCTTGTGGAAGTTGGAGTTGGCTGATCCGTTGGAGGATTGTCGATCGCTTGAGCCATTCCTGCAACTGTAGGTGTTTCGAGCAGGGTGTGCAAGGACAGTTTGACTTTGAGTTTCTTTTGTATAAAGATAATGAGTTGAGTCGCTGTCAGGGAATGACCACCAAGATCAAAGAAATTATCATAGATACCGACTCGCTCGTGCCGAAGGACTTCAGCCCAGATTCCAGCTAGTACCTCCTCGGTTGGTGTGCGAGGACTGACAAAAGTTGTTTCTAGTTCCACCGACTCAGGATCTGGTAATGCCTTGCGGTCCACTTTACCATTTGATGTAAGTGGCATGGCCTCCAGGATCGTGAAGGAAGAAGGAACCATGTATTCTGGCAGCTTTTGTTGGAGAAATTGGCGCAGGTCACTAACTGTCGGTGCATCTTGATACGGTACAATGTATGCTACCAGGCGTTTGTTGCCAGAAACATCTTTAGTGACAATGACAACTGTTTGCTGTATTTGTGGGTGTTGGCTGACTACAGCTTCAATTTCTCCCAATTCAATGCGGAAACCGCGTATTTTCACTTGATTATCGATTCTTCCGAGGTAATCTATATTGCCATCACTTAAGTATCGTGCTAAATCTCCAGTCTTGTACAGGCGTTCCCCAGGTTGATGACTGAAGGGGTTGGGAATAAATTTAGAAGCTGTTAACTCTCTGGCGTTAAGATAGCCTCGAGCGAGTCCGTCACCACCAATGTATAGTTCTCCAGCAACCCCGATGGGTACGGGTTGCCAGTTTTGATCTAGAATATAAAGTTGGGTATTAGCAATGGGACGACCAATCGGAATCCAGTCAGATAGCGAAGTCTCAGCAGTCACCTCGTAGACGCAGCAACCAACGACAGTTTCTGTCGGACCGTATTCGTTAATGACTCTGGTGTCAGGTGCATTATTACGCCAAAATGAAAGGTTATTGCCTGACAATGCTTCACCACCGATAATCAAAGCCCTCGTTTGACCTTGTAACTCTTGGGTTGGTAACAATTGGCTGAGAATATCTAGATGGGCTGGAGTAATTTTGACGAGACTGAAATGACTCTGAGAGCGCAAAGTACTGGCCAGAGCTTCTATCTGTTCTTCCTCTGGTAAGAGTACTACTTTCAATCCCACCAATAAAGGCGAGAATAAACTGGTAATTGTGGCATCAAATCCAATCGAAGAATTAACTGGAGCGCCACACCCGTCTATGACTGCATAGGACTTTATACACCAGCTTAGATAATTGATCACTCCTTGATGGACGATCAATGTTCCCTTTGGCTTTCCAGTAGATCCCGATGTATAAATTATATATGCCAAGTTCTGGCTTGTTACCCCACTGACCGGATTTTCCTCGCTTTCTTTTGCAATAGTGTTCCAGTCGGTGTCAAGACAAACCACTTGTGCTTGCTGGTTGACAAGTCTTTCAACTAAGCTTGAGTGAGTCAACAACACCAAGACCTGAGCATCTTCCAGCATGAAAGCTAATCGCTCTTGAGGTAATCGCAAGTCTAGAGGCACATATGCACCACCTGCCTTGAGAATACCTAGCAGTCCTACGATCATAGACAAAGAACGCTCTAGACAAAGACCTACTAGCACTTCAGGTCCCACACCTAATCCCTGGAGATAATGTGCCAGTTGATTAGCGAGTGCGTTTAACTCTCTGTAGGTGAGTCTTTTGTCTGCAAATTCTACCGCGACTGCATCCGGCATCAACACAACCTGCTGCTCAAACCAGGAATGGATACACAACTGTTTGGGGTAGTCTGCGGTGGTGTCGTTCCACTCACGCAAAATCTGATGTTGTTCTGCTGCACTTAGCAGGGGAATTTGTGAGATTTTTTGCTCGGGATTGGCAACTATCGCTTGCAGTAAGTTTTGAAGATGCTCTGCCATCTTCTGAATACTGGCTGCTTCAAAGCGCTGATCGTCGTAGATGAACTGTACAGACAATTGTGTACCTGGTACCACGACTACTGTTAGCGGATAGTTTGTCTTACCATAGGTCAGAAAATCTGTTATTTGCAGATTTAAGTTTTGCTGTTGTAAAGTAGCATCTACAGGATAATTCTCAAACACCACTATACTATCAAACAGTGGCAGTCCTCGTGGTAATTCACTCCATCCCTGAACCTGTACTAGTGGACTGTACTCATATTGGCTAATTTCAAACTGTTGCTTCTGTATTTGCTTGAGTAAAGGTATAATTGAGTCATCAGCACATACTCTTACCTGCATGGGTAAGGTGTTGATAAATAGTCCGACAATCGATTCTATACCGCTAATGGCTGCTGGACGACCTGAGACTGTCACGCCAAAAAGCACGTTAGTTTCGCCACTGTATCGTGAGAGAAGTAAAGCCCAAGCTGCTTGGACTAAGGTGTTCAACGTTAGTTGGTTCTTGCGTGCCAAAGACACCAGTGCTGTTGTTGTTGTTTGTGATAGTTCAAGAAGGTGTTCGCTATTGTTGTGTATAGAGCTAGAGGAGCGTTGATTTGCTTTATCGACGACTAGCGGCGTTGGTGCAGTCAAGCCCTTAAGTGTTTGCCGCCAGAATTCTTCGGCTTGTGCTAGGTTCTGCTTTTGTAACCAAGTAATGTACTCGCGGTAAGAACTGCTTGGTGGTAAATGTAAATCTTGTCCGTGACATAATGCTTCGTAAAAGCCCAGCACTTCTTTGAATACTAACGGTATTGACCACCCGTCTATCAGTACGTGGTGATAGCTCCAGATAAATCGATACACGTCATCGGACATTTGAATTAGGGTGAGGCGCATCAGTGGGGCCTTGGACACTTGGAAGCCGCGCTGGCGATCACCCTCAAAAAACGCCTCAAGTTGCTGTTGCTGCTCATTCTGAGAAAGTCCTACCCAAGAATACACTTCTATCGGCAGTTTCACCTGTCGATACACCACCTGTAGCGGCTGATCTTGACGTTCCCAACTGAAAGCAGTTCGCAAGATGACATGCCGCGCGATGACTTTCTGCCATGCGCGATCGAAAGCTTGAACATCTAGCTTCCCTGTAAAAGTACAGCTAAACTGCTGATAATACATCCCCGACTCTGGAGCCGAAAAGGTGTGAAACAGCATACCCTGTTGCATCGGGGATAGTTGATAAATGTCTTCAATGTTATTCTTATTCATTGAGTTATCTGTATAGAATACTAACGGTTTCGCTATTTGTTTGTAAAACAGGTATTTAGTGGGAGATGACATCTGGTAGCTCCGACTCTAACAGTCGCAAGCGCGGAGAAAGGTAGCTGCGAAGAGTTATGATCATCATGAGCATTCCCATAACGATGAACAGTAGACCAATACCGCGCCCTGATCCAACACCAATTATCTTTCCGACACTTCCAGCTAAAGATCCATTAATGGCAAGTAGCGGATTAAACACTTTGTCAGAAAGAGGTCCAGCAACTAGATAAGCAAGTAGCAGAGATGAATTCACGAGCATTAGATTCATAGCGAATACTCTTGCCTGTACATTAGGCACAACTTTGCTTTGAAAAATAACTTGCTTAGAAGTGAAGAGGATCGGCAGACTGAAAAAGTGGAAGAAAGCGGCGACAGTACACAGCATAACGTTAGGACGCAGCCCAGCCAGCAGCATACAAAATCCGCTCAACACCATAAATATGAAAATGTTACGGATGGGACGCTTCCTGCCATTCCAACTACTGATAAACATAGTGCCGATAAGCATCCCACTGCCGCCAATAGACAACATCGTGCCAAGCACAGCAGGCGAGGTAAAGGAAAGGAAAAGAGGTGTGCATAGGATGATGGCAGTTCCTTCCACAAAATTGTAGACAAAGAAAAGAATTAATAACTGGAACAAACCAGGTCGAGTTTTAATG
>CAZZVG010000566.1:0-5021 GCA_964657295.1 Iningainema sp.
TCATAGTTGTGTCATAATTTTTAACGTAGATTTCATAATTACCTCTTAACTAATGTCACCATGAGCGAACAAGCTGTTGAAAATCCAGTTCTAGACGGCTATGAGTGCCGTGCCTGCGGTTACATTTATGAACCTGAGAAGGGAGACGACAAGCAAGGCATTTCTCCGGGAACACCCTTTGCAGAACTGCCACTCATTTGGCGCTGTCCGGTGTGCGGTGCGAAAAAGAATGCTTTTGAAAACATCGGCGCTGTTAACAAGGCTTCTGGCTTTCAAGCAAATCTGGGTTATGGTTTGGGTGTAAATAAAATGACACCAGGACAGAAGAATATCCTGATTTTCGGTGCTTTGATTCTTGCCTTCCTGTTTTTTATGAGTATTTACGGTTTACAATAAGACCCGATATTGTTAAATGATACCAAAGAAAAGCTGGTGAAATTGTTCATAAGTTCTCAACTCAAGAAATAGCGCTCTCGCAAACTCCTAAAAGATGGAAGTCGCACCAAAAAAACGCTATGACGAATACATTGAGATGTGACTGGAATGACGATGCATCGTGATTACAGTATCGGTGTCGGCTCAAAAATTCACAAAAAGTAAACAAATAGAAATGCGTTCAAGTGTAAAAATTGGGCAGCGAATATTTGCCTTGTTAATGACTGTCCTCATGTGCTTCGGTTGTAGTAATGTTCCTACAGTTAGCAATAACCCTTGGGAAATTATTTCTTTGGGCACTGACGAGAAACTGCTAGACATTGCTTTTGCTGACCCCCAACATGGCTACATTGTTGGTAGCAACGCGACTTTTTTGGAAACAAAAAACGGTGGCGAAACTTGGCAACCACTTAAATTGCAATTAGATGAGCAAAAATACCGATTTAACTCCGTGAGTTTTTCGGGTAAAGAAGGGTGGATAGTTGGAGAACCTTTTTTGTTTTTGCACAGTACTGATGAAGGTAGTTCTTGGTCGCGTATCCCTTTGAATGAAAAGCTACCCGGTAATCCGGTTAACATTGTCGCACTAGGAAAAAACTCAGCTGAGATGGCCACCGATTTAGGAGCAATATATAGAACCCAAGATGCCGGTCAAAACTGGAAAGCACAGGTAGAAGAAGCTGTTGGTGTCATTCGTAACATAGAACGTTCTGATGACGGCAAGTACGTTGCTGTTTCCGCTAAGGGGAATTTCTATTCGACTTGGGAACCAGGGCAAAATGCTTGGGTACCTCACAACCGGAATAGTTCACGGCGTGTCGAAAATATGGGATTTATTAACGACAAGCAAATGTGGATGCTAGCACGGGGTGGTCAAATACAGTTCAGCGATCCAGATAAGCCCGAGGAGTGGCAAAAAGCTCAATATCCAGAATTTGCTACCAGTTGGGGCTTACTTGATTTGGCTTATCGCACGCCTGAGGAAATTTGGGTAGGTGGCGGAAGCGGTAGTTTGCTACGAAGTCTTGATGGTGGCAAAACTTGGGAAAAAGACCGTAGCGTTGAGGGAGTTCCCGCTAATTTTTACAAGATTGTTTTCTTTTCAAGAGAAAAGGGATTTATTATCGGAGACCAAGGTGTTTTGTTGAAATACCACCCAAGCGTGACTGCGGCTTCTCCGCCAGAATCTGCTTAAAGTAACCGTTGATTCCTAGATGGTACTTGTGTTCTTGTTCATCTGTGGAAAAATCCGGGCATCCGAAATCAAATGACCAAATGTTAAGTATTGATCTCGATTTCTGAGAAACAGGTTGCAACTTGTAACTATTTCTAAACTTTGTAGGATAATAAACTCAATAACAATCTTTGAGAAGGTAGAGATATAAATGTCAGGTACTACTGGAGAACGTCCATTTTCGGACATTATTACCAGCGTTCGTTACTGGGTAATTCACAGCATCACCATTCCGGCTTTGTTTATCGCTGGTTGGTTATTTGTCAGCACTGGACTGGCATATGATATCTTTGGTACACCCCGCCCAGATCAGTATTACACACAAACACGGCAGGAATTGCCCATCGTTAAGGACCGCTTTGACGCCAAAGAACAAGTTAAGCAATTTAGTAGCGGAAATTAGTTTGAAATCATGACTAGTAGCAATAAAGTCAATCAACCAGTTTCGTACCCAATTTTTACGGTGAGATGGCTGGCAGTTCACACTCTAGCTGTGCCAACCGTATTCTTTTTGGGTGCGATCGCTTCAATGCAGTTTATTCAACGGTAGGAGAAATTCATGGAAAGATCGCCAAATCCCAATAGGCAGCCGGTTGAACTCAACCGAACTTCTCTATATCTGGGATTACTACTCGTTTTCGTTTTGGGTATTCTGTTTTCCAGTTATTTCTTTAACTAACTAGAACGACTGGTATAAATCGTTTTTTTGTATTTAACCTGCATTGCTAATTTTTGATTAACGGAGGATAAGAAAACTGTGTCTGGAACTGGAAGAATTCCCCTGTGGATAGTAGCTACAATTGCCGGATTAGGTGTAATTACCGTTTTAGGCATCTTCTTCTATGGAGCTTATGCCGGACTCGGTTCTTCCATCTAAGACTGGCTTGCTCTGATTACCACAACTGCTAATGTGCAATTAGTCATATGTAACTGAGCACGACATTTGAAGAATGGTTTAGAATTTTAGTATAAAAAAACCGCCTATTTCTATGAGATAGGCGGTTTTGAGCATAATTTATTAATTGTTAATTTTTAAGCGATATCGTCGCGTTCAATGTATAACAACATAAACGCGAATGCAATAGCTGGAACAAGGTAACCAATAGAGGGAACTAAAATCGAAGGCAAAAATGAAGCTGACATAAACAAGGTTCCTATTAAACTACACGACAATTCAAGATGAGCTTACTGTAAATTCGGCATAGTTTTGACAATTCTTTCAGATTTTTAACACAGTTAAATACCCAGTAGTTCATCTAGCTGTAAAGTTGGTAAGTCAGGAGGAATTACAGTGCGGTGGAGCGAGACTTTGTGACTTTCTTGTTGGGTTGGCATGTTGATGGCGATCGCCTCTACACGAATTTCCAAACACCCAAAAGGAACGTTGATGTAAGTCATGACTTCCAACTCTCCCAAGAAGTTAGGTAACAAATTTGTCAACAACCGAGGACCATCTAGCAACTTGCGGGTTTGGCAATCCTCAACCCATAACTTCACAGCAACTTGAGGACGCTCTTCTGCAAGCCGCACACGTACCAAAATAGATTTTCCAGAAATTAGCTCACCATCTGGGAGATGTAGTTGTGGAACTGGCAATGATTCCAAAGCGATTAACTCTGAGACTGATGAAGCAAATTCAATGGAGGATGGATTTTGAATAGTCTTGGTTTCCCCTAAATAAAAAGTATCTTCTACTACAATTTCTTCTAGTATAATTACTTGTTTTTTTCGATAGCGATCCGAGGTGGCAGATGTTCGCTCTGTAACTTCCAATACAACATCTGTTAAAGCTGTGACTATATCTGCTGCTTTTGCCGACTTCTCTGTGTCCTCACCAAATGTAGCGGATAGTTGATCTGTAAGTTCCAATAAATCGTCCGTTCCGCGATTTTTGAAGATCTCCGCCTCCTCAAGAGGCTCCTCTAGGTGTTTCTTGAGTGTATAAATATCATAATCATCTTGGTAGTGTAAATTAATGGGTTCGAGTGAGGAATAACCTTGGCTGTGCATCCACTGCCGGATCAGAGGAGATAAGTACGGTGAATCTTCCGTTATTAATTCAGAACTAGGCGAGACAACGACTGCAACCGAATCATCCTGGAGTTGTAGATTATTATCCACTAATTCAGATGTCGCTTCCTTTTGCTCTACGACGGGAGGATGACACTTTGCTTCCTCGCTGTCAAACGGTGAAGCTTTTATCCGTCTTAAGTATGGAAAAGTTGTTTTTGCGCTTGCTACTCGACGAGCTGCGGATTTAATGTCATTTTTCTCTAAAAGCTTTGGGGCAGAGATTTTTGACATCACAGCAGTCGTGCTCATGATTTGATTTTTGCTCTGAGTGAAAGAAGGCAGTTGAGGTGAAGCTAATTTAGAGAGCGATCGCCCAGCAATAAGTGGTGGTAGTAATTTTACCGATGATACGTGAATATACTGAGTTGGTTTTGTCGATTTTAGCAGATTAAAAAGTTCCAATCGCGGTACAAATCTTTCTAGTGCTTCAGTTTTCTTGAGCGACTCTGAGTCTTCTTCTAATTGACTCTCTCGATTTGTGGTGCTGCTAGCTAGCAATTCTGTCACATCTGCCGCAATTGTGAAGCAGTGGTTGGCTAGCAGTATGACTTCACTAGCATCTGCCAGTGCGCCATACAAACTGATGTCTCCCAAAATCAACTTGGATTCGCACTCACGAGGAATCTCAACTTTTGCTTCTATAGAGAGTGGTAGCGACTTTTTTGGTAATGGTTGTCTTACCCTTCTTAATATTTCTGCTCCCAGAGGTGAACGCAGTTCTATTCTGAGTTCAACTGCACAAACCCTGTCAAAATCTATCTCACCCAGATTTGCCTCTGTCGTTGGTTTTAGCTCCACACACCCATTGACACTGAGAGTTTGTCCCCAACAAGCAACGTAGATCTCCCGATCTAAGCTTAGCAGTAGTGGTGGCTCTGGGATAGGATTTTCAACCGTTATTTCAGGATCTAACAGGGGTTCTGTAGGTATTGCTAAATCAATTAAGTTTTTTAAAATTTGCTCTGCTGTGTCTGCTTTGAACCAGACAGGGCTAATCGGTTCCTCCGTAACAGCATCTGAGTCATCAGAGAAAGATGTTGTTTTTTCATCTTCGTGATCTTTCCGCACTGAGAGTAAATCTACGTTGGCTAAAACTTGCAAATGGACACTGTATTGCCAATATTTACCAAGTAGATCCGACATTAAGTCACCTGAGCATCGCAAATCCCAAATTCCTGGCTGGAGGTAAGTAAACGGAATCACCGCCATTAAGCCTTCTATGTTGGTGCGACGCGATCGCTTCTGAATTCGCCGCTTTAGTGGAACTTCCAGAGTTGAT
>CAZZVG010000567.1:0-5003 GCA_964657295.1 Iningainema sp.
CAGCAACTTCTTTGCTTCTTCAACTTCGCTTTCTGGGATTAATGGAAACCCGACAGTATTGGATAGAAATCCCTTTGTCCTCTTCACAATAGCGATCGCATCAGTTGTCTTTCTCCAAACAACTACAGCAAACAACTCCACATTTACTGTATCACGTCGTGGTTTTTTGGGGGGACAGAGTTCGATACAATTTTGGGCGAAAGCTAAACAATGTTCTTGTAAAGGACACAGATGGCATTGAGGTTTTGTTTTGCGGCAGACTGTTGCTCCCAATTCCATCATTGCTTGGTTGAAATCACCGGGACGTTCGTCAGGCTGAATGCGAGTCACATAAGCTTGAATGGCTGATTGTCCTGATGAACTCCACACATCCTGAAGGGCAAGCAACCGACTCACCACCCGGATAACATTGCCATCAACGCAGGCAACTTTTTCATGGTAGCAAATGCTGGCGATCGCTGCTGCTGTATAAGGACCACAACCTGGTATTTCCAGCCACTCTTGGTACGACTGAGGAAAATTTCCATTCCTTTGTTCAACAATACACTGTGCAGCTTTCTTTAAGTTACGAGCACGAGCATAATAACCCAACCCAGACCACAGTTGTCGCAGTCTTTCCTCATCACAAGCTGCCAGATCCTCAACAGTGGGGAGATGCTTGACAAATTCCGCAAATTTTGGTATGACAACAGCCAAAGTCGTTTGTTGACTCATGATCTCGCACACCCAGGTATGGTAGATATTTCTCGTTTGCCGCCAAGGCAGCAGTCGATGATGTTTGTCGTACCAAGCAATGAGTTTTTTTGTACAGCAATCCACGGTCAAACCTCTGTTAAGCTCCGCTCGCTCGTATGTTAGCAATGAGTTGCCATTCTGGCAAATTGGCAGAATGACACGCAAAGCTAAACTAATCTATATAATAAATCTCACGATAATCAATTTAGGCGCTCGGCGTAACTTATATCGGCGAGTTCAGTAGCAGGACAAAAATGTATGAGTGGAAACTCTTGGTTCACAGAATGCGTCAGTTTAAATTCAGTAATTTTGATTTGACGGAGTTAAGTGTCAGCAAGAAAAACATGATGTTGACAAATTGTGGACAAATTGCTACAAATAAATCGCCTTTATATAGAGGATTTTCTCCCTGTTTTTTGAGATCTAACAAGGAAAAACTATTGTAAGCATTCATCTGTCAGCTATGAAAAGAATTGTAGGAATATGATTGACTTAAACGTAAGTATTCAGCTACTAGCCTTGACTCGATCAGTAAGCTTGATTTTTCATTCTTTCGGCAATGTAAGCCGATGACTAAGTGCTGACGGCTGAAAGCTTCTAAAAGATTTAACAGATTTAATGATATTGACAGTGAAAAGTAATTTGAATTCCCGATTTTTTCACATTCTTGTTTGCCTGCTCTCAACGACCTTGGTAACAGATTGCCAAGTCATTCAAGCACAAGAAAGAACTATATCTAGCAGAAAAATCGCTTACGGTGGCAACGACCAACAAATAAGCGATCAAGGGCGATCGCGTACCTACTATCTTTACACTCCCAAATCTTATAATTCCCGTCGTCCGATGCCATTAGTTTTAGTGTTGCACGGACATGGTGGTAGCGGTCATTCAATTGCTCGTGTTTCTCGCTTCAACACTTTAGCTGAACAAGAAGGTTTTATTGTTGCTTATCCAGATGGAATTAACCAAGAATGGAGTCTTAGATCTAATCCTCAAACAAATGTGGATGATGTTTCATTTGTGTCAGCATTGCTCGATCGCATCCAACAAACAAGAAATATTGACAGCGAGAAAATTTATGTGACTGGCTTTTCTAAAGGAGCAATTCTAGCTCAAGCCTTAGCTTGTAAACTCCCCAATAAAATTGCTGCCTTTGCATCAGTAGCAGGTGCGCTTCCAGTGCGACTCAAACCTAATTGTCAGCCCCGGACAGCCGTATCAATGCTGATGATCAACGGTACAAACGATCGCTCCGTACAATATCAAGGCGATCGCGACTCCCAAGAGCGAGGAGCGCTGATTTCCGTCCCCGCAACAATTAACTTTTGGCGATCGCACGATCACTGTTCTGGAGCGGCACCAGTCCGCCTGCTTCCTGGTGCTAATCCACGCGCACCCTATAAAGTCAAAATCTCTCGCTCCTCAGGTTGTAAAGATGCCTCAGAAGTCTTACTTGCAACTGTTGTCGGTGGTGGACATTCTTGGCCTGGCGGTACTTCTGATGATGCCAGTCTCAATAAGTTTAACAATAAACTTGGCTTTAACGCCAGTAAGATGATTTGGAACTTTTTTGAACGTCACAGCCTGCCTTAGTGCATTAAATGGCGGGAAAATAAGGCGATCGTACTTGATCTTTCAATGTTCTGTAAGGTACGGGATCAATACAGTTATATTTAGAATATGACCCTTTATGTCAAACCCCAACCAATAGCCTCAAGCACTGAACAGATATGCAAATCATCCTCAGTACACAGCAGAGCCAAGTTCTTGAATCCCTCTCGCAGCAGGGTGGATACGCAACTATTGAAGATGCAATTGACACAGCTCTTGTTCTACTCGCTGACGAGATAACACAGCAAAATTCAGAAGAAACCCCAGAATACCTAGCTTGGTTTGAACAAACACGACTCAAGATTGAAGAAGGTGTACAGGCAGCAGAGCGAGGTGATGTTCTAGATGCAGACGTGGTGCTAGCTCGATTACGCAGTAAGGTGGAAGCAGCCAAAGCCGCTTCAGCATGAGGTATCTACGGATTACGGCGATCGCCAGTCGAGATCTGGAAGCAATTTCTGAGTATTTTCTGGAGAGGAGCGTCGATGCAGGCGATCGCTTTGTACAAACCTTCAACCAAAAGTGTCAACACCTTGCACGTTTCCCGTATATCGGCAAGTCCTACGCTCGACTAAGACCTGGTTTACGAGGAATTTTGATGATGGATTACATCGTATTTTATCAAATTGTTGAGGATAATGTCGAAATTCTGCGTGTTATCAGTGGATATCGCGATTTGCGGAGTGTTTTTCCGAACAACTGAATGCCACGCCTTTCTTGTAGCGACTGTCTTAATAGTCAAGCGATCGCTCATATATGATGATTTGTTTAGAGCTTAGGCGCAATGTTTCATCATAGAGCTAGCCAACTAAGGACGGTTCGGGAGTAGCTTTGGATTGCTTAAAATACAGTCTTTTTTTCAAGCATTGCGAATCATCCAAATCAGAAAAGAAAGAATGAAATCTACTGGGGGAACCGGATATTCCGATAAATCAAAAGTCACTATATTTTCCTCTAGCTTCATAAATCGCCATTGAGTGCCACTAGTGACACTGCCATAGATGGTGTTAACAGATTTCTTTTTCGCTTTATTGAATCGCTGGGCAGCAACCATTTCTGCTACACACTGTCCAATTCCAGTCCTTAAATCTGCTTTTTTTGCCTCCACAATGACAACTACGGGGGCATCAATTTCTATTAGTTTAGGTGAACGACTGAGCAAGAAATCACATCTTCCGTTTAGTCCCACAGAACTATCGACATCGAAATCTTCTCCTGAAAAAATACTGATTTGTTTTTCCAATATTCTCCACACTTCGAGTAGCATGGGAGCAATAATTAATTCAGAACGCACTTTTTCGCTACCAGTGGCGATCGCGATCGGTAAAACTTCTTCCAAATACTCCACAAGTTGATTAGAAGGTTTGATTATTTCAATCTCTGGAACAAAACGCCTTCCTTCAACGGTAATTAAACCAAAAGCTTCTTCCACTTTTGTAATTGTCGTGAATTCGCTGTATGGCATATGTTTTTAGCTAAAAAAGAGAATCGACTGTTTTTAACTTGATCGAGAGACAAGATCCCCGACAACTTTTACGAAGTCGGGGATCTGAATCTTATTATTACCCATCCGTTGCTAACATCTCTAACAACTGCGGCTCGTTCAACCGCGTAATTCCTAACTCCTCCGCTTTTGCTAACTTAGAACCCGCATCTTCTCCCACAACCAAAAAATCTGTTTTCTTGCTCACAGAATCTGTCACCTTACCACCTGCTTTCTGGATCAATGCCTTTGCTTCATCTCGCGTTAAGGTGGGGAGAGTGCCTGTCATCACAAATATTTTCCCCGTAAATGGAGACGCCAAATTTTGTGTCTCTACATTTTCCTGTACAAATTGCAACCCAACGGCTTTCAGACGAGAAATCAAAGTTTGATTCGCGTCAACAGAGAACCACTGGTGTACAGATTGGGCAATTTCTGCACCTATACCGTAAACAGTTTCAATATTTGCTTGATTCGCTTCTGCTAACTGTTCCACATTCGGAAACTTCTCACTCAACAATTGAGCATTCACACTGCCAACGTGACGGATACCCAAACCATACAACACTCGTGACCAAGGTTTGTTTTTTGATTGTGCGATCGCCTCCACCAACTTCTGAGCCAACTTTGTCCCCATGCGTTCCAACGCACACAAATTGTCTTCTGTCAAGTCGTACAAATCGGCAACGGAATGAACGACTCCTTTATCCACGAGTTGATGCACCAGTTTTTCGCCCATACCTCTAATATCCAAAGCATCGCGGCTCACCCAATGTTCGATCGCCCCTCTAAGAATAGCTGCACAACTCGCATTAACGCAGCGAGTGACCGCTTCACCCATCTCCCGCACGACTGGTTGATTGCAAACTGGGCAATGAGTCGGCATCACAAAGGGTTGGGCTTCAGCCGGGCGGAGTTCTGTGAGTACCCTCAGCACTTCTGGGATAATTTCCCCAGCTTTGCGGACGATGACTGTATCGCCGATGCGGATATCTAACTGAGCAATGCGATCGCTATTGTGCAATGTAGCACGGGAAACAGTCGTCCCTGCAAGTTGTACGGGACGCATTTCTGCTAGAGGAGTTAATGCCCCGGTTCTTCCCACATTCACAGCAATATTTTCCACACGGGTAGGTGCTTCTTCGGCTGCGTATTTGAGCGCTTGAGCCCAACG
>CAZZVG010000568.1:0-5003 GCA_964657295.1 Iningainema sp.
CCCCCTCTTCCCCTCTCATGGCGAATTCTCCCACTCTTTGCTAAGACGACGGAAGTTAAATTCTGCGGCGCTAGGATGACAAGTAACACAACTACCAATTTGCACAGGCTTTGGTAACTTGACTCTTGGATGCAAAGCTTTAAAATAACGCGAACTAGTAACGCGATAAGGTGTCTGTTCGTCTTTTAACTGGAGACGGGAGTAATTCGCCATATACCTCCACAGTAGAGTGCGTGGTGGATCGAGTAAAGGCTTTAGCTGTACCCCATAGTGCTGCTGATCTTCTAAAAGATCTTTCCACGTTTGGGTAGGCAAAACAGCTGGTGGTAGGGCAATGTGACAACTGGAGCAGTTTTCTAAATAAATTTCTTGTCCTAATTGATACTTTGTTGGCACGATGTCAACTGTACCAATTTCAGTGGAGGGAGTTGTAGCTTGGGCATTTATTGCTAAAGCTAATAGCCAGCCCATAGCTAAACTCCAAGCCAAAATTATCACCAGTAACCCGATGGACTTTCTCTTCGATTGGCTGTGGGATTTGCGTTTAACATTATTTGACATTCCTGTCACCTGAGAAGTTTTATTGAAGATTGTTGACGGTTAATGGCTAATTGTCAATCAACTATTAGATATTGCGTTAGCGTTCGCGCAGGTTTATTTTGCTAAAAAATCGCTCTGCCGTGAGGCGGTAAAAAAGAAAAAGAATCCTCAGTTATTTGATGGCTTTTTTTTTCGTAAATGTTTAAGATTTGTTTAATGATTTAGAATAACAAAAATATCACGATTCTCCGGTTAAAAGCCGTTGTATAGAGGGCTGTTAAAGTTAAATATATATATGTGGAGGTTGTTAACTTATGACCCAAACCCAAACACAAACACAAACCGAAGCAAAAATATATACCTTTGATGAGTTTATTGAATGGTATCCTGAAAACTCAGTAGTACGGTACGAATTGCACAAAGGAGTGATAATCGAAGTGCCCCCACCAACAGGCAAACATGAAGGCGTTGTCGGATTTTTAACGATACAAATAGCATAGCATTTCAACTTTTACAGATGGGACTACCCTACCGTATCCCCAAAACTGCGTTTGTGAAGACACCCGGTAATGACTCTGCCTATTCCCCTGATATCTTGGTGCAAAACTACGAGAATGTTGTCAATGAACCAAAGTGGGAGAAACAGTCAACTCTATCTTTACCTGCGTCCGTTCCCTTGGTGGTGGAAGTGGTTAGCACCAACTGGCGCGATGATTACCACGATAAATTTGGGGATTATGAAGAGATGGGCATCCCTGAATACTGGATTGTGGACTATGCCGGGTTGGGCGGACGCAAATTTGTCGGCAATCCCAAGCAACCGACGATTTTCGTGTGCGAACTTGTTGATGGGGAATACCAAATGACGGCATTCCGAGGCAATGACTTGATAGTGTCCTCCACCCTCTTGCAGTTAAACTTAACCGCGCAACAGGTTTTTGATTCGGTTGCATGAGTTCGGAAAACGGAGGTGCAGAAGTCCTATATTTTATCTAACCTTAGTTTTTAGATAATTTTGAAAATCCTCACCTACTTCCTGGATCTCAATGTCTGGATTTTGTAATGCTTTTGTTATTAGGTGTTGAGTCAGTTGGTCGTCTAGTTGAATATAAAGTTCTAATAATCGTCTATACTCTTCATCTGCACCATTCTCTAATACAGATTCTACCTGATTTTCCATATTCTCCAAAAGCCACATTTTATCAAATGAAAGAATCGTACGGCGAACTAACTCAATATCTGAATGACCAACAGAGGCTAACTTAATTAATTCATTAAATAAACTCTGACGTTCTTGATGTGTCAGATAGTTAATAATTTTCAATGCTGAGCTTCTCTCCAAGGGATTTTGTAAGGCGCGTTTAATCAAGTCTACTCTGGAGGGACTATTTAAAAAATTTTTCCGAGCTGACAAATAAGTTTTTTCTTGGTCAATTAATTCACGCCACAGATCTGTATTTTGTGGATAGTACTTTGTTTCAGTCATAGCTAGTATTGACTAGATTATTTCTTTTTTACCCGTGTAAATCCAGCCACAAGCCTGGAATTTTTCTACAAATTCTGAAAATGGCATTTCCAAGGCAGGGTAGATGGTACGATGGGTAGGTGAGTGATTTCCACCAACATCTTCACCATCTGCGATGACTGCAAGACCCACTGGTAATGTTGAGCCTTTATTTATTCTATAGTAATGTCCTGTCAGCGGAGCATACCTAATATCCGCAAAAGTTGATGCTCCTGTTGGAGGTTGGGTAGGTTTTACCAAATCCTGATCAACAACAATATCTATACTGGGTCGCGGTAGACGAGGAGATTTTCTATTACCAAAAGCGTAGAGAGTTACAGGTAAAATATAAGTCATGAAAATATTGCGGTTGCTTGTCAGTAGTAAATATTACTAAATTGACAACGCTCTTTACCAATGACAAATTCAGGACTACTCATAAGTGCGATCGCCAAAGCCACTGTTGTCTTCCATGAACTGTTATTGGGCTGTTAGCACCCACCATTTGTAAATCTAAAAACATTGCTGATAACTTAATATTAGAGAATGCAATAAGTGGCGGAAAATGGTGTTAGACTGGGTAAAAATCATATTGGTAGAGTCAGCGGGCCCAATTAATGTAGGCTCTGTAGCACGGGTGATGAAGAATTTTGGGTTAAATCATCTGGTGTTAGTCAATCCTCAATGTGACCATTTGGGGGTAGAAGCTCAAAAGATGGCAGTTCATGCCAAAGATATTTTAGAGTCGGCTGTGTTGGTAGACACGTTGCCAGAAGCACTACAGGGATGTACGCGGGCGATCGCCACAACTGCCCGTGTTCGTGATTGGGAAACACCACTCTTAAGCCCTCGCTCAGCCTTACCTTGGTTGCTAGAGGAACCACGACAACCAGCAGCACTTATTTTTGGTCGCGAAGACAGAGGGTTAAGCAATGAAGAACTCAACTATGCTCAACGGTTTGTTAACATTCCCACAAGTTCTAGCTATTCATCGCTAAATCTGGCTACTGCTGTGGCAATCTGCTGTTATGAACTCGCGATGATCGAGGTAGATTCCAGAGATAATACGGTTTCGTTGAATAGAGTGGGGAATGCAGATGAAGAAATTTCTCCGTTATCCAAACACTCAGGGTATGAACTCGCACCTTTAGATGTTGTGGAAGCATATTACCAGCAATTAGAATCCTTACTACTTGATATTGGCTATCTTTATCCCCATACGGGAGCGAGTCGGATGGAGAAATTTCGACAACTGTATAATCGCACTCAATTACAAACCCGAGAAGTCGCTATGTTAAGGGGTATTCTGCGGCAGGTCGAGTGGGTAATTACTAACCTCAAGAATCATGAAAAGTAGTAAATTGTTGTTTACTATCGGCACAATCATGTAAGCATTCAGTCTATAAGATTTGTAAAAGTTAGCAAAGTTAGGGGTGTTAGCTCAAGAAAACGTCATTGACTTAACACGATGGAAGTAAATTTTGGTTGGGGGAGTTAAAATAATTCGTAATCATTAAAGTAGTGTGCTGAGAGTAAAGATGGAGGTGGCACTATAGTTCAACCTAGATAAATTCAGGAGCTGGTACAAACATTTACGAATTTTGAATGATTGATTAGTATTATTTTATACATATCATTAAATTATACATTTTTGATTTTATGCGAACGCGAACCCCCATCACAGCTTTATCTCGGCGTCAGTCCAAAAATACCAGTCAGAGACAGAATAAAGTGAAAGCGATCGCCAAACAACCAGTACCTGTAGAAAAATCGGGTAAAAAAGTTGCAAATAATACCAAGATCCCAAAAGAGGGAAGCCTTTTAGTCAACGGTAAGATTCCACCTTTCAATCCAAACACTGTGAAGGCAGGGAGAATTCCGTCTGTCAATCCCAAGACTGTAAAGTCAAACACGAGACAGGTCAAAAAGCAAGTCATAGGCAAAAAAAACAACCGCCCCCGAAAAAAGCGGTTAAAACCGATGGCAAGAACCATTCTGTATGCCATACGGTTGTTGATTGTAGGAGTTGGGATTGGTGCGATCGTTGGGACGATATTGTCAGTCTTAGATCCTGCAAGTCGCATCACCACAGCCGACTCACAATCTATTCCGGCGATTGAGCAAGCACAGCAACAATCTACCCCAACTCCCCAACCGACAGCAACTGGCTTATTCCTATCTCAGGAAAATATTCCTTTGAAAACTGCTATACAAAATCTGGCGGCTAGCAATCCAAATCTTGTACCAGGGGTTTTCTTCGTAGAATTAGAGAGTGGCTCTTACGTGGATCTAAATGCTTCCTCTGCTTTTCCAGCTGCAAGCACAATTAAAATTCCGATTCTGATTGCCTTTTTCCAAGATGTCGATGCTGGTAAAATGCGTTTGGATGAAACGCTAACCATCAGACGCGAGATGGTAGCAGCTGGATCGGGCGTTCTACAATACCAACCTGTAGGAACCCAATTGACAGCGGAGGAAGTCGCAAATAAAATGATAACGGTTAGCGACAACACAGCAGCAAACATGCTGATTAATCGCTTGGGGGGAATTGAAGCGCTGAATGAGCGGTTTCGTAGTTGGGGGTTGACAACTACAGTTATTCGTAACCTACTTCCTGATTTACAAGGGACAAATAGCACCACTCCAAAAGAGTTGGGAAGTTTGATAGCGATGGTGAGTAAAGGGAATTTGGTAAGTCAGTCATCAAGCGATCGCCTGTTATCTATGATGCGGCACACTATCAGGAACCAAATGTTACCATCTGGTATAGGTTCGGGCGCAACCATTGCCCATAAAACTGGCGATATAAATACAATGCTGGCAGATGTAGGTTTAGTTGATCTGCCAACGGGCAAACGTTACATCATCTCTGTGATGGTACAACGCCCCAATAACGACTTCCGTGCCGAAAAACTCATAAGTTCAATTTCTCGTGTAACTTACCAACCGTTTAATCCAA
>CAZZVG010000569.1:0-5003 GCA_964657295.1 Iningainema sp.
AGCAAATCCTACTGGCTGGATGATTTTGCCTTATTTATGGCACTCAAAGATGCTCATCAGGGAGCAAGCTGGCATAAATGGGATCCAGAGCTTGCCAAGCGCACTCCAGAGGCATTAGAACGCGCACGGGAAGATCTGAGTGCTGATATTTACGATCACAAATTTATCCAATTTGAGTTTTTCCGCCAATGGTCGCAAGTCAAGACTTACGCCAATATGAGTGGTATTCAAATTATTGGTGATATTCCCATCTACGTAGCTCACGATAGTGCTGATGTCTGGTCTAATCCTGAGATCTTTTGTCTGGATGAACAGACAGGAGAAGCGGCTTTAATGGCGGGAGTTCCACCAGATTACTTTAGTAGTACTGGTCAATTATGGGGTAATCCTGTTTACAACTGGGAAGTGTCGCAGAACCAAGACTTTAAGTGGTGGATTGGACGCTTTGAGGCAATGTTGGATTATGTCGATGTCATCCGCATCGATCACTTCCGAGGGTTTGAATCTTACTGGGCTGTGAAAAGAGGGGAACAAACAGCCATTCATGGAGAATGGATTAAAGCCCCAGGAGTTGAGTTATTTGAGGCCATCAAACTCAAATTGGGTAAGCTGCCCATCATGGCGGAGGATTTGGGAGATATTACGCCAGAAGTAGAAGCTCTACGAGATAAGTATGAATTTCCCGGCATGAAAATTCTACAGTTTGCCTATGATGCTGATGCTAGTAATCCATTCCTACCCTTTAATTACGTGCGTAACAGTATAGTTTATACCGGGACTCACGATAACGATACGACTGTAGGCTGGTTCAATCAAGCGTCAGAACATGAAAAGTACCACTTGTCGCGTTTTTTGGGCTGCTACAGTTCTGAAGGCATCCATTGGGATTTGATTAGGTTAGCGTTTAATTCTGTGGCTAATCAAGCAATTATCCCCTTGCAGGATATTTTGGGATTAGACACTGAGGCGCGAATGAATTTCCCTAGTACGGCAGTTGGTAACTGGCATTGGCGTTATCAGCAAGATGCTTTAGCTGGAGAATTAAGCGATCGCCTCAAATCCCTAACTATGTTTTCCGGACGTGCGCCACAACAAAAGTGATGATTTAGGAGTTAGGAGTTAAAGGAATAGGGAGTTAACATTTTAACTCCCTATTTTTCACTGTCAATTCTTAAGACTTAGTATTCGCGGCTATTGTGAGTTCTTTGACTGCTCCCGGTTCTCCCATCTGCTTGGCTTCATCCTTGTTGACACTGACTAATACACCACCAGCATTCCCGGCTCTCACGGTGAGTTGATCTTGTGCTTTCCAGATGCGATGAGTTCCTTCTGGTAACTCACCCTCATAAGTGATTTTGCCATCGGCGACTACCCGAATCCAGGATTTCTCTTTTAATGTCACACCAATCTGCACCGATTGCCGATCCTGATTGGTTTGAATCTCTGTTTTTGTGGAAGTTTTTCTTTGTAACTTTTTACTACTTTGAATGTTATTTGCTTGTAATTGCTGACTGTTGCTATTGTTTACTTGCCAAGTGGCCGTCGTATTTAATACTTGAGACAAGCCCTTGACAGAGCAGATAATTAAAAATATGTAAAGTAAGTAAAGATGAATGGGACGTAATTGACCTATTTTTTTCCATCCCGGCTTGAGGCTCACGTAGGGCAAAGTAATGGGAAAGGTACTGGATAATTCCGAGCCATTCAAGCCTATAGCGTCAGCATACTGGCGAATTAAACCCTGAACATATATTGGTTCTGGTAGTTCATCTAAATCACCAACTTCTATCGCCTGCAAAAGCCGTCGGGGAATCATGGTTAACCCAACCATTTCCTCCAATGACAATCCCCGTTCCAAGCGTAATGTCCAAAGTTGAACACCAATCTGAGCTAATTTTTCCGATTGTTGTTGCTCGGTTGTTGATATGGCAGCACTAGCGTCCTTCGGAATTTGCGACTTCATGTTTTTATTACTCTCCTTGAACCAGCTGAATCGTTAATAGGAATTTGCCTTTTTCACAAAAAAGAACACAGCTATCATAATTCAGAATAAAAGATGATCTTTGAAAAAATAATTCCCTCAGGAATTTTATCCAACTGGGTGCCAAGTCTAGCGGGTTAAGTCTCCCACAAAAGATTCATCATCAGATGAGTTAGCACTACAGGTTATTTTCAAATTCCATCCCTTATTCTGAGTTCTGAGTTCTTTTTTAATTGATCTAAAAACTTCATTTCATGCTTTTCGAGTTGGCGATATGCCCCTTCTGGTAAATGTCCTTTCCCCGGTTGTAATAAAATTGAACCTATTGCAGTACGATGCAGCTTTATGACTTCGTAGCCCAATTGTTGGGCTACGCGGCGAATCTGTCGATTTCTTCCCTCCTTTAAAATGATTTCCAAACAGCTTGAAGAAGCAAACCTTTCGAGAACTTTCACTTGCGCCCTTCGTGTCTTTCTGCCTGACAATACGACACCCTGACGCCATATTTCCAAGACAGCTTCTGAAGGATGTCCTTTTACCAAAACACAGTACGTTTTCGGAATACTATGGCGTGGATGAGTCAGCCAAAATGTCAAGTCTCCGTCATTTGTTAGTATTAACGCTCCTGTAGAATCTACATCTAGACGACCTACTGGGTGAATACCTTGACTTGAACGCAATTCTTCAGGCAGTAGATCCAAGACTGTACGCCTTCGGTGAGGGTCGTAACAAGTGGAAACGACCCCAGATGGTTTATTTAGTAATAAATATATTAAAGCTGGACGCTGTATTGCCGAAACCGGATTACCGTCAACTGTGATTGTATCTTTTTCAGGATCGACTTTTTGACCTATATGTGCTGTTATACCATTGATCCGCACACGCGACTGGGCAATCATGTCTTCCGCTTGACGACGTGAGGCAATACCCCATTGAGCAAGAACTTTTTGTAACCGTGCATCCATGTAAACATTAATTATCAACAGGTTAATAGTGAACTAATAAATAATATTAATATATTTATATTTTGTGGTTAGTAGCCCCTGGTGTTACATTAAAAACTCCTGTCCGTGCTTGTCAGTTGTTTCACCAATACTCATCAGTGGTATGCCTTCTAAAAATTCCCTCTTCAGAGGTACATACAAAAGCCGAATAGTGACAAATGTTCTGACAAAAGCACTAAAGCTGTGGTTAAGAACGCAAGTCAGCCAAATAGGCCAATTGGAAATAGAGATTGGAGCGAGCGATCGCCAAGTTCTCTCCGGTTGCATTCCTCGGGTATCCATTTTTGCGACTCATCCCGTTTATCAAGGTCTTCATATTACACAAGTTCAACTCGTTGCAGAAAATATTCAGATTAATATCGGCTCAGTACTCAAAGGTCAACCGCTACAGTTGTTAGAAACAATACCAGTAGTTGGTGAATTGATCCTACATGAGGAAGATCTTAATGCTTCTGTTTCATCTGAGCTACTATCTACGGCTTTAAATGATCTACTGCTTCAACTATTACCAGAACACAGTGCAAAATCCAAGTCTATGAATTGGCAAAATATTCACCTCGATTATGGACAAGCAACAATTTCCGCGACGACTGCAGATGGCAATCCCGGAACACTAAATATATTTTTAGGATTAAAGCTACTCGGCGCGTCTGTATTGCAACTCGCACCCGTACTCATCAAAAGCAATCTAGTCGCACTGCGGTCGGATAATAATGGACAATGTGTAGATTTGGGATCTGATGTCGATATCCAAGAACTGACTCTGATCCCTGAGAAACTCGTGTGTCGCGGACGGATTAACGTCAACCCTTAATGATTAAAAGCTTAGTAGTGGCAGCAGCAGTGTCACAAAATAGTAGACTAAGGGAGCAGTAAAAATATAACTGTCGGTCCGGTCTAAAATGCCGCCATGACCAGGGATCAATTGACCTGAATCTTTTACTCCAGCATCGCGCTTGAGCATGGACTCTGTAAGATCGCCTAAAATACTAGCAATGCCGATGAGCAAGCCTAAAGCAATGCCAGTAAATGGGGTAAATGGCCAATTAAGGTAGTAGGTTCCAACGACAGCTACGACAACACTGGCAACAATACCAAAGATTGCGCCTTCCACTGTCTTCTTGGGGCTAATTGCAGTCAAAGGCGTTTTCCCAAAAAATTTACCAATGATATAGGCACCGATATCAGCTGCCCAAATGCATAAAAAAGTGAGCAGTGTTGCTGTTAACCCTTGGGATAGCTGAGTGAAATCTGGCTTTTCGCTCCCGAAAATGTGTCCCCAATCCAAGAGCCAGTAAACCCCTGAAGGCATATTGATCGTGACATTGTTGATCGCTCGCATCCGCACCCAATAACTTGGCAAATAACCAGTGTAAAAAAGTCCCAAAATGGAAGCGGCAATATCGGCAATTGTTGCCATTTTTGGCTGAAACAATAGGTAAAAACAAATAAATGTGCCCGCAACTGGCATCACAGCATCAGCTAAACTACCATCTAAGGTACAAATGATCAGTAGGACTTGGCTGACAAACATGGTGGTTTTAGCCGCAGGTGCCATGCCTTTGGTTCTGACCAAATTAAAGTATTCGTTCTGCCCTAAGAAAATAATGACTGCAAATAAGAGAGTAAAAGGCCAACCGCCTAAAAGTGTCGCCAACAAAGCAAGAGCGATCGCCACAATTGCACTAACAATTCGAGACCAAGCCATAGACATATTTTGGATTTTGGATGCGCGGAGGCGTGTGGAAAGTTGCGTTTTAATCAGAGCGTATTCACGCTTCGGGTTTCCCTCAGCTAATGCTCTTGGAGTGATCCATAAAAATAAATGCCCAGCCGTATTGGGGAATATTGAGACTACGACGAGAGATCTAGTTTGACGGCATCCAATTTGACCCTAACAAAATGGGGCAGGCTTTTGCCACACTAGTTAGTGTGGCAGCCGATAGATCAATAAAACAAGCCTGCCCCATTTTGTCTCGTCTACGTCGGGAAGGGCATTTATTTCTTGGCAATATGCT
>CAZZVG010000570.1:0-5002 GCA_964657295.1 Iningainema sp.
GAAAACAGGTTTACTTGTCAGGACTTTTTGCCCCTCTGGAGGGGTTTTGGTCACACTGACTGGTAGAATGTGATCAGATGAATTATGAGAAGAATATGAAATATTTTCGGTGCTCGCGCTCTGACTTTCAATGGTAGTATCGGTTGTAATAGGCTGTGATTGGGTGGTTGTGTTCACTTCTTTCAAACTCCATTTTGAGGGAAAGAGCCACTCCAAGTCATCGGCACCCATTTCGTACCAAGATAGAGGTATGCGTGGTACGATTAAATCAACAAAAATAATTGAATGAAACAAGTTTTTTGGGTTAGCCGAACTGGAAGTTTGCTAGCTCTTTTTTTTGTGAGTATACAGCAATAGTGTGCGAAAAAAAACTGATGAGAATGCGTAATTTCAAGCACTCAAGCTGAGTGCCACTAGTTTGGTGGACTGCTGCCGCCCGCCGCGATCGCGCAAAAATTCCCAAATCCGCTGAATTTCAGTTTGAAACGTTTGGCGGTCAATGGCTGCAAGTTGGCGGTCTTGTGCCACTTCCTGGCGATCGCGCTCGGCTCGTAGTGACGCAATGCGTACAGTATCAGCCAACTGGGTAACAGTGCGCTCCAACCTAGCTGTTGTTTGACTATTAGCACGGGTTTCCCGCCTATTCCCGTTTTGAATTGTGCGAATTAGGTCAATTTCATCGCCTAGTTGCTCTAATTGTTCCTCAATGCTGTCTAGGCGTGCGGTTATATCCTCTGGCTGCGCGTTGGTCATTTCTCCTCCTTTACAATTTCGGCAATTGTTTGCACTTGTTTGGTTAAAATTTCATCCTTTTTACTTGGCTCAGTAAAGTAATCATTAAGTATCTTTTCTAACCCTTCACTGTTGTCCAGGTTGTTATCCATACAAAAAATTTTGAAGCGCCGAATCAATTCAATAGGCACTAATCCCCTTAAAACGTCATAATCTGGGCTTTTTCGCTTATCTACCACAGAGCAATTTCTCAATATCGCAATATTTTTAATCATTATCCCCTATCTTCTCCCAAACAGATTTTCTAGCAATATTGCGATATTGCTATTTTATGCTATATTAACAGATATCGACATCGAACGCCCAAAAATTAAAGGAGCAGAAATTCCCAGTTACGGATTTTACTAATAATTTCCCCGTATTAATTTTGTTACGAAGTTGCATTTCGGAATTTTAATTACCTGTTGCAATAGTCCGCAACAGCTGCAACAAGTGCAACATCTAAAAACACGATAAATTGCAGAATTCCGATATCTGCAATAAAACGCACATATCTACTTATTCGGTGATAAGTGATAGCTGCGATAGATTTGATTGAAATCATAAATAGGAGGAAAACCATGCCTAGAAAGAAGGCAGAGGTATCTACTGAAAATGATACTAATTCTTTTGAACCTAAGAAACCTCGTAAGCCACGTACTAATATTCCCAAAGAGGAGATTACCTTAATATTAGATGCCGCTAGGAGTAGTATTAAGTTCTCTGTAATATTCAGAGGAAAGAGTATTTTATGCCCAAAGCTACCTTCTGTAATAGCAGTGCTTACAAATCCACTTCATCAAGAACTTGGGGCATTTACAGTTAGTCTAAAGTCGCCAAGAGAAGGAGAAAAAAAGCCTACTAATGTGGTAAAACACTATGTAGTGGGAGATAGAGCATTACTTGAGAATGACCCAATTGCAATGACTCAGGGTCATAATCATAAAGTGGATTATTTCCATTTACTGTGCCTGGGAGCGATAGCAGCAATACCAAATCTCTACGATTTATCAACTGGAATTAATGAGAAAAGCCGAACATTAACTATAAAGATTGTGGTACTCTCTTTGTCAGATGGTAAAGCTTTACTTGACCAACTTAAACCTTGCCAGTGGATTAATGTTAACGGCATAAAGTACAAATTGAATTTCTTAATTAGCTATAGTTTGTACTTTGCAGAAGGGTATGGTAGTGCTGTTTGGGGTCATGAGAAATTCAAAAATTCTAAGCACCAGGAGCTTACGGTTTTTGATATTGGTTACGGTACCGCCTGTCAAACTGACTATGTAATTTATGGGAAATTACCACTTAAAAAGTTTGTCGAAACTAATGGCGGCGGTGGTCTGGGAAGTTTAGTTACTTTCTTGTCAAGAGCAATGGCGAGAGGTGACTCATCCAGACTTATCCCTACATCTGAAGTACGTCAAATACTGGAAGATTCAGTTTTTAAAGATGGGAAAACATGTGCGCTCGCAAATGATGGACGTGATGTATCTCAAGCCTTGGAACTAGCTATCTCCCGGTGGATGAATGATTCACCGCTGACTTTCGCTCTGGATTCTATTTCTCTTGTAGCGCGTCGTCAGCCAGTTGTAATGGTCGGTGGAAGTTTCGCCATTCCACCAATCAAAGAAAGAATTAAATCCAGATTAATAAAAGCTGGAGCTAGTGAAGAATTACTGCTCTTTCCGGATAATCCCGGAATGCTTTCAATTCAGGGAATGGAGTCTCTTTACATTTCTGCTCAACCACATTTACAGATTATAAGCAATGGAACAACAACAGAAAAAACCGCTGAGGCTTAATTATAATGTGCCGACTCGGTTTGTAGCTCAAATCAGAATTATTGCTGCACAACGAGGTATTGAACCAGCTTACTGGATTCATAAAGTTTTGGAAAAAGCACTTGAAGAAGAAACAAAACCAGTTCCCACATTTTTAAGGAAATATCATGACTAAACCAATTGGATATTACATTGACACAACCCAGTTAGAAAAACTTTGCTCACGTTTTGACGATGTATTTGACATGGATGAAGATGACGAATTGATTGCTCAGTATGGTCGCTCAAATTTAGAGTTTGTCCGGGACCAGGAGTGGTGTGATGATTCTTTAGATGCTTACTTGGGTAAATGTTTGGATGAATTATGAAGCGTGTCATCATTCGTACTGAAATCAGGGAGGCAGATGGCTCGCGCTCCACCTCAGAAAGAGTTGAAGAGTCAGCTAGCAGTGGACTTCTTGAAGCGTGGGGGTTTTTTATCTTAATTCTTTTCACCCTCATTCTTTTTGCTTTCACATACCGTTTCGTATCCACAATCATACAGAGAGAACAAAACAATGCAATTCAAACAGAACAAATCAAAAACTAATAACTCAGCCATCACTAAGGCACAATCAACTAGCATTACTCCAAGTTCAAAAGTAGGAGCATTTAAAGTCAATGAATCTTTCACAGGAGCAATTAAGAATGTTTACCCCGAACCATTGCTTCCAATGATTAAAGAACTTAGTCAAGGTTTGGGTGTTGACTTGACTGACTTGAGTAACCTCACCAAGGAACAAGTAATCAAGCTAAAAGAAATGACAGCAGGACTTGATGAAAAACTTATGTGCATGAAAGAACTAATGCCATGCATTTTAAAGTATCTTTCATTCCAAGTATCGACGGCAGAATTTCAAGCCGAACTTACAGTACAAGCTCTCAAAGCTAAAACTAAGATTGACCAGGCGGCGGCTAAAGCTTATGTGGCTTATTACCGTTACTTGAGAAAAGCTCAAAATCTTGAAAAGCGAATTAATAAACAACGCGAAATAATTGATGCTGCTTATAATGCCTTTGAATCGGTACAAGATGCCAGGTCAAATGCAATTCTTTCTGGTTTGAACCAACAAGCAAGATTAGGAATGAATAATGCTGAACATGCTGACGAATTAAAACAACAACGTCAACAAATTTTATCCGAGCGCCGCAATAAGTTACAAGACCTCAAACAAGAATTAAAAACTTCCCACTTAGCTAGTTAAGAAAAAAATACCCCTAGTACAGCTAACTAGGGGTACAACATATTAACAGGTATCTATATGGATAACATACCAACTCCAAAAGCAGATGCACTTCGACACATTCAAAACTTTGGTGAAGCGGGTACATTTTTCTCAGTTAGTCTGGGCTTAGCATTAGCTACAGTTTACTTTCGTCAGTTAGAAATTGTTCTAGGCTTGGCTTACTGTGTCATCATCATTTACACAATTCTTACCTTTGAGAATAATGCTAAAGAAACATTTTTTAGATTCATAGCAATTACTTTAGGTGTAAGTGTAGGAATTAGAGAACTTTTAATTTACTTTTGGATACCAGTTGTTACAGCAATAGTAGTAATTATCGCTGTGGGAATTTTGGGATTTATGGCGTACCGATATTTTCAATTAATGATTTCTCAGCCACAGCCAGGAGGTAAAAAATGAACAGTAAACTTATTTGGCAATCAAAACACTGGGGAATAGGTATAGGGTGTGCTAGTGCAATTGTGGGATTAATTTTGGCAGTACCTGAGAATGTTAATACATGGCGACTTGTTGAAAAGCACAATCAAGTTTTTGGTTACAAGTACAACGATATTAATTATATTCGCACTAATGAAATCATTCCCCCAGGTTTTGAAGTAACTAATCTAATTCCCGGTAAGCACGAAATGAAAGCTCTTGGTACTGGGCTTTTATTTATGGGTAGTGCTATGATTTGGGGATTTTCTCAAGCTCTCGTAAAAGATTACGAGCGACTTGAAACAACTAATTGGAAAATACGACAATCAGAATTTGAGCTAAAAAATATAGAGATTGAACAAAATACTGAAGTTCAACGCTGGGCAATTGAATTAGATTCTCAGGGTGATATTTCAAAAATGCAGCAAGCCTCAGTATCTTATATGGGTGAAGGGGAAAAAGAAGAGGAAGAAAAACCAGAGAATCAAAAATTCTCAGAAAATGCTATTGGATATTTAGCTTGGTTGCAATCTAAAAATTTTAATCAAGCTAAGGTTAGGGATTTGGGAATGCTACATTTTAACAAGAGACAACCAAAAGCTGAAGAAATAAGAAAATGGATTGACGAGCTTTGTGTAGATGGAATAGCACAATGGCTTGATGAAAAGAAAAATGAATTTAAATTATTAACGGGTGAAAATGAAAATACCAACATTGAATGATATTAGGATAGGTATATTAAAC
>CAZZVG010000571.1:0-4993 GCA_964657295.1 Iningainema sp.
TGACTTTTGACTTGGAGCGTTCGCGCAGCGTCTCCCCTTGGGAGAAGCGACTGACACTCCCTAACAAAAAAAGCGTGACGATGAAGTCGCCACGCTAGTTGCCAATACAAAGACAAACCTTTATCCAGAGAAATGAATTACGATTTGCTTGTTAACATTCTAAAAGCTTTAAAAGTCCTAACGCCTGAGTGGGTTTACTTATCTGTGATGAAAGATCTTGGAAAGAGTGGAAATCTCCGAAGCCAGACACCAAAGGGCATTGATGGAAATGCGATCGCTTTTACTAAAGCCCAGCCTAAGAGTTAACCACTACCGCACAAGCAGATCCATGATTGAAGAGGGGCTGGTTACTATTAGCTAATTGCTACCCAAGATTACTCAGAATCTGACAAAAAAGGGTAGAGATTTTGTGGTACGATCCTCCGATCCCTAGAAGGAATGGGCTTAAGAGTCGCCATTCTGTAAATAGTTGTAAAGATTTTTAACGTTGATGTTCTCACTTTTTGTAAAAGTAAAATAATATAGGATTTAGCTCCCTTTTTACTATTACTTATTGATTCATTGATAGATAAATGAATTAGAAAGGTTTTTGAGCATTTGATAGTCAACTTATAAAATTCTTACCTTTATACTAATGGCTAATAAATCAGACAATCTCAAACCATTTAAACTGATAGGTTCTAAACCTCTAGCCAGTCGCCCATTAAGCGTTAAAGTTGCTCCTGAACTCCAAGGTGCCATCCGTTCCTTACCAAACGCTTCTGGTTGGCTGAGGCGTATTATCGAGGAGGCTGCACGAGCAGAAGGTATCTACCAGGGTGAGGGCGAATGATAGAATTATATATTCATAAAAATTATTGCACAAGCAAGGTTTCCCAGCGCACCGACTTTTGGTACTTCTGAACTAATCAAGGAATTCGGCTATGCTGGAGGCAGCATAGCTCCGACTCCTGAGTCGCACGTGGGATTAAAAATTAGATACCTTGTGGCTCTGGCTTTTGGATCTCGACACAAATTTGTCAGTAGCCTTACTTAAGCAGCCCATGCTGGAGTTACGGGATGAGCAGCAGTAATGGCGTGAAAATATGCAAATAGTCTGTGACTCGCCTGACCATCTTCTACATATCGCCGTAAATCGAAATACCGTAGTTCTTTCTCTAGGGCATTTTCAATATTAGCAGCTATTTTCAACCTATCTTCAGTCAAATAACATTCGGTCAAAAATAACATTTTCTCAACATGTATGTCTGTTGTTTCCCATTGGATATCGACAGAAAATTCGTAATCCTTATCGAGTGTGCCACCACGGTAAACAGTCTCTGCGATCGCGTTACCGCTTAAGTGTTTAACTTGATGAATCCTGGATAATTCGAGTAAATCATCAGCAATTGGCTTTAGTCCAAGCCGACGCCGTAACAAACAATCAATGATTTCGTATCTACTATTATCTTTGAAGACTGTGACTACAACCGCTGCGAAAGCTTCAATATTGGCATAACATCCAATAATGTTATGACTCTCTTCACCGCCTAAAAATAAGATATCCATTATGCTATCTCGCTGATTGACGACTGTAAACCCAGTTTTTAGAATGCTTGAAAGTCAAATACTCAAAAAAACACAATGTCAATATACCAGATTTTTTTCCAAAAACTTGTTGAATAAAGAATTCTATTAATTAAATTTAGTTATATAAATTTTATCTCGTGGGCAGTGGCTGACACTACCGTATTTACAGTATAGTCATGTATTGCTCTACACCATAATCTCCAAAAATGGCAGAGAATTACCGAGCGGCAACAAACATGAAGGCGCTGCAACTAGGGATTAATACAAACGAGGTTACTAATCAAAATTTACCTTTAGTAAAGACAAATCATCAGATAGAGTTGCTTTGGCGTTTACGGTCATAATTTTAGATAAGACTTGCTTGAGATTGCAGGTATTAGACGAAGAGCTCCTTAATAACTCCACAAAAGCGTCATAGCCCCAAAGATTGCCTTCTGGCAGATGAATTTCGTAAGCACCATCACTAAAGATGTATAAAGTGCTATTTTCTTCAATTTCTAAGGTATGATGGTCAAAATCAACATCGGGTAAAAAACCGATAGGTGGATCGAGAGCTTCTAGCAGTTTCACCTGGGTAAGGTTTGCAGGTGTACCAGAGATTAGTACGGCTGGTGGATGTCCCGCATTAGCATAAACCAGTTGACGTTTGCTGCGATCGTAAACACCGTACCAAATGGTAAAGTATTTATCACTGTGGTTACTCATCTGGAAGGCTTGATTGAGTGTTCTGAGAACTTCGCTGGGGTGACTAAAGTTTGTATTCGATAGAGATTGCGATCGCAAGAGGTTGAGTATAGAGACAGACAGTAAAGCTGAACCCACACCATGCCCTGAAACATCTAATAGATATATAGCCAAGCGATCATGATCAATCCAGTAATAGTCGAAGCAATCACCCCCAAGTTGTACTGAAGAAATAAACAGTGATTCAGTGGCGACAGTTCCCACTAAAGGAGAAGGGAGAAGCGAGCGCACATAATCGGCGGCTTCAGCCAATTCTGCTTCCAAAATTTGCTTTTGGGTGTGCAAATCCTGATTCAGCACTTCCAAGGCAAACTTTTGATTGTGTAAATCTTGATTGAGTTGGTGTAACCTTAATCCTGCCCGTACCCGCGCCTTCAACTCATTCATCTCAATCGGCTTGGAAATAAACTCATCTGCCCCAGCGTCAAGCCCTCTAACTCTGTCTTCTTCTTCTCCCTTTGCTGCTCCCTTAGCAGTGAGTAGAATAAAGAAAGTTGTTGCTAATTCGGGATCTGCTCTCACACGACGACATACTTCTAGTCCATCTAACTGTGACATCATCCAATCACAGATAATCAGAGCCGGATGCATCTGCTGTGCTTGTATAATTCCATCCTCACCATTGCTGGCTACAGCAGTCTCATAACCCTGGTTTTGAAGTATTCTTTTCAATGCTGTCCGCACGATTGGGTCATCATCAATAATCAGAATTTTAAACATAGACTACAGCTCGATCAAACGAAAACCAAGTTAGTACTTAAGCTAAATTTTACACATTTTTCTTTATAATGTATCCTTATAAATACTGAAATTAAATTGAGATAGATGAGTATATGATTGAACTGGTGAATTCTTCACGCACAACGTACTCATTACCCGACTACGGTATGGGGAATAAGCTTTATTATCAATAAATTTTTTAGGTTGAAAAGTGAGTAAAAAAATTGATTTAAAAGTCAGGACAGACCTAGCGGATTTATCGAAAGTTCTATCATGGTTCGAGCAGATCAATCAACCGCCTTTTCCTGACACAAAAACTTGGTGGGAATGTCAAACACTCGTCATAGAAGGCTTTACTAACATTGTTGAACACGCCCATAAAAATTTGCCAACAGAGACACCTGTTGAAATTGAAGCTGTGCGGTTAAGTAGACAAATAGAAATTCGCATTTGGTCTTTGGGTCAACCCTTTGACTTACAGAAGAAATTACCAGATCTACGTGATTTTGAAGAAAATGATCAAGAACGAGGACGCGGTTTACAAATAATGTTTGCGATCGCGGATCATTTGAGTTATGAATCCCAGGCAGAGAATCGTTACTGCTTATTGATTAGAAAATCTTATTAGTCTTTTCTAATTTTCAGATAGCAACGGAAAGCGATTGAGGGAATCATATTGTGTTCGCTTAAATACTTATCATATCTACCTGTTCCGCCCTGTTCTGAATTTACTGCTAATGGGCGATCGCCTGAGAGCAATCGTCAGCCCGAAAAACGTCGCCTGAAACCCTTAGTTTTCCATGATGTTATTTTTTTAGCATTTTTGTCAGGTAAAGTTGGACAACCTGTCCATAATCTTCTTCAAGTCACAGTAGCAGTATAGGAAAGTTTATAGATTTGTGTGTTCCGAAGCTATGTAACGACAATTTGTAGTTACAATAGGCGAGTAAGTACTGTAATTTGGTGATGGAGTTTGAATGGGATGAAGCAAAGCGTCTTGCAAATATTCGCAAGCACGGAATCGATTTTATTGACGTAAGAGAGGTGTTTGACGGAGATACAGTAACGGTTGAAGACAATCGTGATGACTATGGTGAGCAGCGTTTCGTTACGTTTGGCTTATTGCAAGGGATTCTCGTTGCTGTTGTCCATACCGAGCGTGGCGATTCTACCCGCATTATTTCTACAAGAAAGGCAACTAAGTATGAGCAACGAATCTATTTCGAGAAACTCTCAAACTGATTGGCAACGACTTGATGCGATGACTTCTGACGATATTGACTTATCGGATTGTCCAGAAATCACACCCGAAATGTTTGCGTCGGCTATTGTTCGACGGGGCTTACCTGCTGCGAAAAACAAAGCACAGGTCACTCTACGCATTGACAGCGATGTATTGGAGTGGTTTAAGTCACATGGGCGAGGTTATCAAACCCAAATCAACGCCCTACTGCGAGCCTATATGGAAGCTCATCGATAGTTGGATGCTTGGGCTTGAGGCAAAAGGCTGCCTTTACCTTCTACGAGGAACGTGTAGGATACCAATATTAACTGCGATCAGATTGGGTTGGTAGGTGATAATTTATCGTTTTCCCGCCTGCAGCGCTGGCTCGCCTACCCGAAGGGAAGCCCTTCGGGTGACGCTCGTCCCTTGCTACCGCTGCGCTAACGCAGTCGCCTAGGTCGGGCTAACCCCGAAGTTTGCCCGGAGGGAGACCAACGCCAGTCGCCTAGGTCGGGCTAACCCTCCTGCAGCGCTGGCTCCTCCTTCCAACTTCTCTCCTCCGGCAGCGCTGCCTCACCGCTGGCGCGTCTATGCATGAGGCTAAATCATAGTAGTTACTTTGCTTATTGTGTTGTAGAGTGATAAGTTAAATAGCGCGACAAATTAGTGTCATATACATCACAAAGCAAAAATGGAACGCACAAAAGCTCTCCAAGCTCTCGCAGCCCAACGACA
>CAZZVG010000572.1:0-4988 GCA_964657295.1 Iningainema sp.
CAAGCCCCTAAATTTATTTTGGTGGTTCTTCCTTTTGACTTTTGACTTTTGACTTCCCCAAAGGGGCTGTCCCCTGATTACGGTAGACGAGCAAATTCTAAAGTATCCTTTTGTCAAGGTTATTGCTAGTTAAAAAGAATTAGGATATGATCGTTTTCCACTGGAAGCGGTATAAATTACTGACTTTGAATCCAATCTCGGACAGCACGAATCACAGTATTTTCGTTTTGAGTTTGGCGCTGTTGCAAAAATTGATTGAGCGCTTGTGCAGATACCTTGGGAAAGGCAAGGCTAAATTCTGACTCAACATAGTCTCGATGAGACGCATCTGTTTGCAGGTAATAGATTTTCAATCCCTGTTTTTTAGTGTAGCACCAAACTTCAGGAATGCCTAGGGCAAGGTATACCTCAATTCTGTGGGTAGAAGGACTGGTGATATCTACTTCAATAATCAGATCGGGTGGCAAATCTTTAGGAATCTCAGGATCGAGTCCTTGGAGTTGATTAGCATTTTGAATATAAAAACACGTATCCGGCTCTGCACCTTTGTCGAGATCCTCCCTGTCTAGAGTTGTTGATCCCAAATCAATAACATTTAACTCCAGTTCTTCTGTCAGGGTTGTGACAATTCTTGCCAACAACCGATTAATGATTTCGTGGAGCTTGGATGGCATCTTAATTTGTAGGACTCCCTGATTATAGGTGAGACGGGCAGCACGGTGGTCCCCCATGTCAGCCAATAGGGCTTTGTAGGTTTGCCAGCTCACATTGGGTAGCACAACATTTTGAGTAACTTTGCCTTGAAAGTCTTCCAGTTCAAGCTCACTCACTTGTGTGGAAATCATCACCATATGTGCTGTCTCCCTACGATTTGGCTCTTTTGTTCTAGGCTTGGACTAGATCACGAAAGCGTTTTTCTCTCGGTCAAGATCTATTACCCACGGTCTACTTTATATGGTGGGTGCAGGGCGATCCTCGTCTCACACAACGTCATGGACATTATATCTCATAAAAGAGAATTAAATTCGTCACGGCTTATTTGACAATCGCGTAGTATTTGTGATAATAAACCCCGACCAATTGTTTCTCCAGAATGTATTGGAACCACCGTCCGATGCCCATCACCCTGCCTAATCGTTCAGAACGACATTATGAACCAGTATGGAGAAGTGACGATTGTCATGCCATTTCGACCCGGCAGCAAGCGTGCTCCTTACGCAGTCAATGTGGCAGCTTCTCCGATGAACGGACTAGATAGAGATCGGTTTGTGGATGTAGGAATACATTGTTCGAGGCGGACGACACCTCTTTCCACGGTTATCAAAAGCCTTTGTAGGGATTCAGCAAATTGGAGTCATTGGTTGGTCATCTCAAGGCTCAGCTCAAGCCCAGAATCTCAGAGAGTCTCTAGCAGGAACCGGTATTAACGTCAAAGTGGGACTGCGAGAGAACTCTGCTGCTTATCATCCACTATTTGAAATCCTGTGGGAAATTTATGATGAGGTTGAGTCGGGCAACGAAATTCGCAGTGCGATCACAGCCACGGCTCGACATCAACGCTACCCAATGGGAAACTTTGATACAACTCAAATGTGGCGAGTTGGAACAAGCGTCCGAGCAAACAGAGCCGCGAATCAAATTCCGATTCATCCGATTACGGCTGGTATTTACATTGCAGCAATAATGGCACAAACCGATCTACTCAAAGAAAAAGGACATTCTTACTCAGAAATAGCAAATGAGTCAATTATTGAAGGTGTCGATTCGCTAAATCCCTACATGCACCATAAAGGAATGGGATTTATCAATAAATGTTTAACAACCGCACGAATAGGGACAAGGAAATGGGCTTCCCGATTTGATTATATTTTGTGCCAACAAACGTTAAGTTCTCTGGATAGCAAGACTCAGCCTAACGAAAAATTATTTAACCAGTTCTTGACAAGTGATATTCATCAGGTTCTGTCAGTTTGTGCAAGATTTCGTCCACCCGTAAGTATTTCAGTTCCTAATTATACCAATTCCTAAAAGTAGGGGCGAACGGCTGTTCGCCCTCACAAGATATTTGATGTGTCCCGAAGTTTTACGGAATTGGGATTAATATGTTACCAACATGTATCAGGTGATGACGGTTGGTTTGTCCATTCCAGTCAGGGTATGAATTTGGGCAATCTCATCTGCGATCGCAATCAAATTTCCTAAAGCGTCTTGAGGATCGAAGTGGTGTTTTGCCGGATCGGGTTCGTAACTTTCGAGATATATCCTCACAGTTGCGCCCTGAGTGCCTGTACCGGATAGACGGAAAACAATCCGCGAACCATCGGTAAAGCCAATCCTTACGCCCTGCTTCTGGCTGATGCTACCATCAATAGGATCGGTGTAGCTAAAGTCATCACTGTACTCTACCTGGTATGAACCAAACTGCTTGCCTTTTAAACTCGGTATTGCGGAACGCAGATTTTCAAGCAAAGTGTTCGCGCGATTGCTCTCCACTTCTTCATAGTCATGACGGGAGTAGTAGTTGCGGCCATAAGTTTGCCAGTGTTCTTTCACAATCTCCTCAACTGACTTTTGTCGCACTGCTAAGATATTGAGCCAAAACAACACTGCCCACAGTCCATCTTTTTCTCGGATATGATTGGAACCTGTACCAAAGCTTTCTTCACCACAGAGAGTCGCTTTATTAGCGTCTAGCAAATTCCCGAAGAACTTCCAGCCTGTGGGAGTTTCATAACACTCAATACCTAATTGTGCCGCCACCCGATCTGGTGCTTGACTTGTAGGCATAGAACGTGCTATACCTGCAAGACCTGAGCTATACCCAGGAACCAATTGAGCATTGGCCGCTAATATTGCTAGGCTATCGCTAGGAGTCACAAAGAAATGACGACCTAGGATCATGTTGCGATCGCCATCCCCATCTGAAGCAGCACCAAAGTCAGGTGCATTCTCCCCAAACAGGATTTCAACGAGTTGATGTGCATAAACTAGGTTTGGATCGGGATGTCCACCGCCAAAATCCTCCAACGGTGTCCCATTGATAACCGTATTCTTAGGCGCACCTAAACGCTTCTCAAAAATGTCGTGGGCATAGGAACCCGTGACGGCGTGCAGTGAGTCCATACACATGCGGAAGTGACCGTTAGTCAGAAGTTCGCGGATGCGGTTAAAATCAAACAGCGACTCCATGAGTTCTGCGTAGTCTGCTACGCAATCAATCACTTCTACCACCATGTTGTCTAGCTTAGACTCTCCCAATTTGTCGATATCAACATCAGCAGCTTCAAGGATTTTATAGCTATTAATGGCTTGACTAGAAGCATAAATGGCTTCCGTCACCTTTTCCGGAGCAGGTCCGCCATTACTAATGTTGTATTTGATACCAAAATCACCTTCTGGACCACCAGGATTATGACTCGCAGATAGGATAATCCCACCAAAGCTATTATACTTGCGAATAATACAAGAGGTTGCTGGGGTGGACAGAATACCAAACTGACCAACCATCACCCGACCAAAACCACTTGCAGCAGCCATTTTCAGAATGATTTGAATTGCTTGGCGATTGTAGTAGCGACCATCGCCACCCAAAACCAGAGTTTGCCCTTTATATCCTTGTAAGCTGTCAAAGATAGACTGAACAAAATTTTCTAAATAATGAGGTTTCTGGAAGACAGTAACCTTCTTTCGCAGCCCGGATGTCCCAGGTTTTTGGTCGTTAAACGGTTGCGTGGATACAGTTTTGATAACCATAGCAATGTCGGCTGGTGCTTAAATACATTACTCTGTATTATTTCATAAGTCCCTGATCTGAATTTGGCAACTCCTTCTCTAAGAACCAAAAAATGTTAAGCGGTATACAGAGATTAAAACCATAGGGAATATTATACGAAATCTTAGTTATGTCAACGGATAGAAGAGAATTGATAAAAATGAACATAAAGTTTGGATTGACTCTTTGAATGAGAATCTAAGTGGCTTTTCTCACATCCCCTAGCTGTCACCCACTGAGATCACTGAGCTAGGATTTTTCATGTCTTTAATATATACAAATAAGCGCTCATAACACTCCTTGCAGGGGTGGTATGAGTTTAAAGCAGCTTTCAGCTATTGGCTACGAGAGTTACTCTTTGATGCTGATTAATCTACCACACAACCACTACCAAGGAAAAGACCATGCTCATCAAAAATTATCTGTTAGCATTTTTGACTATCGGCTTATTTTTAGAAATGTTACTAATTCCTAGATTGCCAGCTCAAGCTCAGTTAGAATTAAAAACACAAAGTTACACATCACAACGAATCATCTTTAACGAGGATTTCGAGCCACCTACTAATGGGGGACCAAAAGATAGTACTGGTGCAGGTTCTCGTGATGGACAGAGGTGTTCTCAAAATGAACAGCAGATTCGAGCTTTAATGCCAAAGCGCAATTATGGGTTAACATTGGAGGAGCGTCCATCTATTTTTGTTGACTTACCTAAAACGTCGGCAAAGCAAGTTGTATTGGCGTTTCAAGATGAAACAGGAAAGTTTTACCAAAGAGCAGTGTTACCCATCACTGCTAACGCTAGAATTGTAAATTTTTCTCTACCTACAGAAAAGCAAGCCTTAGTAGTGGGTAAGAATTACCAGTGGTCTTTAGTCGTTGTTTGTGGACAAAGTGTACAACCGGATGATCCCACATTGCGAGGTTGGGTGCAACGGGTGGCGCGAATACCTCAGTTAGAAAGGGAACTGAGGCAGAAATCTGTGATTGAGCAGGTAATGTGGTATGGGGAATCAGGATATTGGTATGATATGGTGAAGGTATTGGCACAAGCAAGGCAAGAACACCCCGACAATGTTAAACTAAACACCGTCTGGCAAGATTTATTAGAGTCAGTGGGGTTAGGTGCGATCCGGTTTCAGCCGTTGCAACGCATCGCCTCGAAACCTCCAAAATAACTTGTATTGTTATAACTCCCCCTCCCCCCCTCTCCCCCTCT
>CAZZVG010000573.1:0-4981 GCA_964657295.1 Iningainema sp.
GATCTCTTCTGCGTAAGTCCTATATTAGATATATTTTTGCTTAACGCTCTCAAACGACGAACATGCGAGCATTTTGAGGCTTCGCTTTCGTCGCGCTCAACTACAAGATAGAGACTCAGCCTCAAAATACGAAGTCTTCGGGACGGAAACTTCCACCCCAAAGACTTTGCTAGCTCTGTTTTCCATTTTGATCGCTGGAAAAACGTAGCTGTTTCAAACTAGGCCTTCAGCTAGAACCGATCACCTCGAAAGATTTTACTTCAAGCACAGAACCAATCATAGCAGTCGTCACGACATCTTCCCGTACCTGTCCTGTAACTTTTACTTTTTGCCCTGATTTAAGTAACTGTTTGTCAGCCCCTCTAAGAATTTCGTAGGTAACGCCCTCTTCAGAGACTAAAGCCCATGCCCCAGTCCCTATATCTCGGTGTTCAATAGTACCTGCAACTGTAATGCTCATCTTTATAGGTAGTGGGTATTGGATAGTAGTTAGTGGGTAGTGTTAGTTCTTTTTCAGAACTAACAACTATCCAACAACTAGGCAACTTCTTCGTTTTTCAATGATAAACGGACAAGTCCATAACAGAGTAGGGCATTGGCAATCAAAAACAGCCGGGATAAGTTCCCACTTCCCAATCCCCAGACATCAGGATGTACGAAGGCACTCACGGCTAAACAAGATGCTATACCCAATGACGAACCGATCGCAAACCACTTCCAATTAGGATGTCCCAGCAGCAATCCCATTAAAACAACGGGAATCAGTACGCTGGCAAACAGAGGATTAAATGCATCAGTTCCTTGAAGTGCGTTACCAAGTTCGGGTATTGAACTACCCAACAGTCTGAAAGGCCATTGAGGAAGATCAAAGATATAGAATCCTTTCAAGAAGAATAAGCCAGAACTACCAGCAGTTAAACCACTAAATAACGTCCAACTCCAAGTAAACGGGAAGTAAACCCTTAAAAACCAAGCTAGTAGATAGGAACCAATAACCATCAAAAGCTTCGGAGCTAAGGCGATAACACCACCATCAATCCAAAAGCCGGGATTGAGATAACCACTATCCCGCAGCCAACGGAAGAAGTCTTGAAAACTGATTTGCCCTTGAGCGGCACGTTGCACTGCAGCATCTGCATTGAGTTGTCCGGCACCATAATAGTTCAAGCCATCATCCTTGACAACTCGTGAAGATTGTTTGAGGATCTGGAGGACTTCATCTGGATCTGTCACCCCAGTAGCTTCTATTAATGCCGCTACACCAGCAACGTGAGGGGCTGCCATACTTGTTCCTTGGAAAGCACGAAACACTCCTACACCCTTGTTTTCCGGATCTATTGTTTCTTGCAGAATTTTACCAGCTTCACTACCACCAGGAGCGGAAATATCTATACCTGCCCCATAGTTAGAATAACTGGCTCTTTCACCATCTGGACCTAAAGCCGAAACCCCAATAACGTGAGGATAACGTGCTGGATAGGAAACAGAATTCTGGTTTTCGTTTCCAGCTGCAGCGATAATAACTGCGCCTTTTTGGTGGGCATAATCAATAGCCTGTTTCATCAACTGGCTTTCACCGCCACCGCCTAAACTCATATTAATCACGTTTGCGCCTTTATCGGCAGCAAATTTAATGGCTTCAGCAATATCAGCAACGGTACCGCCGCCATATTCATTTAATACTTTTAAAGGCATCAAGCTGGCTTCGTAGGCAATTCCAGCGACACCATAACCGTTGTTAGTGGCTTGGGCGATGGTGCCTGCAACATGGGTTCCGTGTCCGAAGTCATCTGTCGCTTCAACGCGATCATTGACAAAGTCGTAGCCAGGGACAAATTTTGTTTCTACCAAATCACGCACGCGAGTAATGCCCGTATCAATCACGGCTACTGTAATGCCTTTGCCTTTAGTTTTGTCCCATGCTCCCATAATGCCGATATTGTGCAGATTCCATTGCTTGCTGTACAATGGATCATTAGGACCTTTAAGAGTCGGCGTCGCTTCATCAGTTTGTGGCTGTAAAAGTTCTCCCAGCCAAGACCCTGCTAGCTGTTTTGGAACATGATAGATGTAATTTGGCTCAATAATGTCCATAGCCGAAGCCAACTGCGACTTTCGTAATTCTTTCAGTCGCTGGCGATCGCCCTTGATAATATACACGCGATCCTTCAGGGCTAGTGTATTATCAAGTTGAGGCTTCACATTATACTTCTGGGCGATTTCTTGTAAATCCTGCTGCAATACCTGTTGGGAAAGGGTTTGTTTAAAGTCTAGTACAATCGTCTCAAAATTCCCTTTAGCTCCCAGTCCCTGAAAATTAATAAAAGTAAACAGGGCAGCACTCAGCCCAATAATAAACAAGCACGATATTATAAGCTTTTTCATTTTAACCCACTATTGCCTGTTGCTCATTACGATAACTCATCTACATCGCGAATTGTTTGACTTTGCCCGATACTTAAAAACAAGAGAAAGACTCAATCGCCAAAAACTTTGCTAAACTTGTCCAGAAATCCCTAAATCAAGGCTTTATGTGGAAAGTTTCAGAGTTCGCCGAAATGATTGGAGTATCAGCTAGCACCCTCAGACGTTGGGAATCAGAAGGGAAACTTTTGCCGGAACGCACTCTTGGAAATCAAAGAATTTATACTGAGTCACACCTTTGTCAGGTAAGGAACCTGAAATCTAGTCGATTGCTGCCATCAAAAACAATTATTTACTGTCGCGTTTCATCGTCTGCTCAAAAAGACGATTTATCGAGCCAAACTAAAGCTATGGTGGAGTTTTGTTTAGCTCAAGGCGTACCTGTAACAGAAGTCATTCAAGAAATCGGCGACGGCTTGAATTTTAAACGTCCATTATTTCTACAGATTGTCAGATGGGCAATTCAAGGAGATCTAAAACTATTGTATATTGCTCACAAAGACAGGCTTTGTCGTTTTGGTTTTGATTTGATAGAGCAAATCATCAACGACAATGGCGGACAAGTCATTGTTGCTAACGCAGAAATTCTCTCACCTCACGAAGAGTTAACTCAGGATTTACTCTCAATCATCCATTGCTTTTCTTCAAGATTGCACGGTTTGCGTAAATATAAATCAAAAGTTAAGAAAATTATCGAAGGCATCGATCCCTGTTGATCACACCATCCGGCTGAGGCTTGATCGCATTTCTTAGAGCAGGATAGGGATAATAAAAAAGGTGAGGAAGCTCTTGGATAAGGAAACAATTTCCTTCATCTACCCACTCCAAGACAAACTACTCCCCAAGGCCACTTGTTTAAAAGTCTTCATTATGATACACGGTCTTTTATGGTTGCCCTTGTTAGCAGCCTTTATCGGGTTGGCTTGGCAAGGTTCAAAAGAGTATCGAAAAGTTGAATCCTATCGCACTTGGGCTCTTCAGTTTGAAAAAGCCAAGTATGATATTTACGCTGTCTTGGGTCAAAAAGGTGATAGCATAACTTGGGGAAAACCCACACCTACTGGGCCTGTAAATCTGGAAACCTTTTCTTTAAAGACTCTGACAAATATCCGTCTAATGATAGATGACAAACCAGTAGATATGGAAAATACACCCGAAAAAGGTCGCACTATAGAATTGGAGTTTGTCTTTCCTGCAACCAGTTCAGTACGCATTCCTTTTACAGAAATCCCACTAGCCGCACAATGGGGCAAGTATTTGCAATCATTACAGGCTCACTCAACATAATTTCGGTCCCTTTGCCGAATCGGAATTGCGATCGCAAACTCAGCCCCTTGTTGAGGAAATGAAATACACTCTAATGACCCACCATGTTGTTCAGTCACAATTTGGTAACTAATAGATAGACCCATTCCAGTACCTTTACCGACAGGTTTTGTAGTATAGAATGGGTCAAATAACCTCTTTCTCACCTGTTCTGACATACCCGGACCATTGTCAGCTATCCAAATGAGTACATGTTCGGAAGATAACATTTCCGTACGGATACAAATAGTCGGTAATTCGTCATTGAAACTCTCTTCAAGATGACAAACGTCCAAAGCATCCATAGCATTTGTCAAAATATTCAAAAATACTTGATTGAGTTGTCCTGCATAGCACTCAACCAAAGGTAGATTACCATATTCTTTAATAACTTTAATTTCTGGATGATTGAGTTTGGCTTTGAGACGATGTTCCAGAAGCATTAAAGTACTGTCGATTCCTTCATGGATGTTAGCTTCCTTTAACTCAGCTTGGTCGAGGCGCGAAAAGTTACGTAGAGAAGTCACAATTTCGCGAATGCGGGTTGCACCAGTTTTCATCGAGGAGTAGAGTTTTGGGAAGTCTTGCAATAGAAAGTTGAGATCAATAGCTTCGGTTTGCTCCTGAATTTCCGGATCGGGATTGGGATAATGTTTTTGATAAAGATGAATTAAACTCAGCAAATCTTGTGTATAATCGTTAACGTGGCTAAGATTACCGTAGATGAAGCTAACAGGGTTATTAATTTCGTGGGCAACTCCGGCCACCAGTTGACCGAGAGAAGACATTTTTTCACTCTGGATCAATTGGGATTGAGTGCGCTGGAGTGAATGGAGGGTTTGCTCTAATTCTAGTGCTTTCTGTCTAAGTTGAGTTTCCGATTGCTGTAGCGCTTCTTCTACTTGTTTGCGTTCAGTAATATCTCGCGTAACGCCCTGAAAACCAACAACCTGACTATCAGCATCTTTGATGGGTGAGATGTTGGATGTTATCCAGCAAAAACTATTATCTTTCCTTTTCATTCTGACTTCAAGTCCAGCCTGCTTTTCACCTGTTTCAAAAATGTGGTTGAGAAAGGCTTTACAGGCTGGTAAATCATCTGGATGAATTAGAGATACGAATGGCTGTTGCCAAAATTCTGATAAGTCATATCCAAACATATCCGTGAAGTTGGGGGAAAGATAAGTAAATTTTTCTTCTATTGAAAGAGCATAAATCACATCATTCGCATTTTCTACTAAGTTGCGGAACT
>CAZZVG010000574.1:0-780 GCA_964657295.1 Iningainema sp.
CCACCAAGGCTGCGATCGCCATTGAGGACAGCTTTTTGTCCGTTCTGGAAGTCGATCAACGCCTGACGGGCGATAGTCACTGCTTGTTCCGGATGGGTATCCACTGCGACGAGCGCCGCAGTGGCAATAGCTCCAAATCCAGGTAAATTTAGAGATTCAGCTAAGCCGAAGAAAACTTCCGCGTTTTGTTTTAGCGTGGTGGCGATCGTTGCTTGATTGGCAGTGGCTAGTGCGGCAGCAAGATCTTTTAACCGTTGAGTCACACCTAATTCAAAGATAGACTGCGTAACGTCAAAACCTAATTCTACTGAACTAGGTATGTAAGCATCTTGACCAAAACAATCACCAAGCAGATCTTGCAATTGTGTAAAAATAGCTGCAGTTCTATCGAGAATCTCGGCGTCATTAACTTTTTCGTTTGCCAATGCAGAAGTGACGCATAAATGGAGACACTGATAAATTTCAAAGACTAAAGCCTCAACTTCTGAGTCAATTGAAAAGTCAGGTTTGCAGATTGCCCTGAAAATATCTTCCAATGAATGAGTCACAGTTTTGACCGTTTCCAACCCGACAGTTGCAGCTGCTCCTTTCAAAGTATGAGCATTCCGCATCAGATTGTATACTTTGTTGATACTGTAGTCTTCTTGAAGACTTAGCAATCCTTGTTCTAAAGCTTGCAGCAGTTCTGGCGCTTCCTGGAGAAAGTAGTGGTAGCTTTGCTCACGAATTGTTGGATCGATCATAAAAGGGAGTGGGGGGAATGGGGGAGTGGGGGAGTGG
>CAZZVG010000574.1:790-4970 GCA_964657295.1 Iningainema sp.
AGCGACTTGCTTTGTCTTCTCTCCACTCCTCTGTTCCTGATTAATCGACCTTAAAATGGTCGGCACTGCTTTGAAGGTTTTGCGACATTGCGAGAAGATCCTTGAAGGAGGAGGAAATCTTGATCGAATCATCTGAGCTTTTGTGAGCAATTTGTGCTACATCAATCATGGTTTGCGTCACTAATTGAAATTGCTCAGTTTGTACCTGCGTAACTTGGGTAATACCTTCTACAAGCTGGCTGATTTGCGTTGTGGCTTTAGCTATCGCATTCAAGTTCTGACGGACATCTTGAACCATTGCGGTGCCCTGTGCAACTTGCTGAATGCTCTTCTCCAATGCTATGGAAACCTCAGATGTGCCTTCTTGAATGTTCTGCACGAGCTGTTCGATCTCGGTTGTTGCTTCTACAGACTGACGTGCCAGAGTTCGCACCTCATCGGCGACAACACCAAAACCGCGTCCGTACTCTCCTGCTCTAGTGGCTTCAATCGCCGCATTTAAAGCGAGTATTTGGGTTTGAGTGGTAAAATTCCTAATCATGTTCACTACCTTGGAAACTTTCTGGGAAGATTCCGAAAGGCGCGTGAGCCGATTGCTGGTTTCCGCCACTGTCTCCCTGATATCCATAATCCCATTTACCGTGCGGTTCATTACCGCATCCCCTTGCCGAACGGTACGGTTGGTTATCTGCACTGCGGCTTCCACCTGTTGGGCGTTTGTTCCCACAGCTAATGTAGAATTTGCCATTTTCTGAACATGCTCTAAGGATTGGTTGAGTGCCTCATACTGCTGCTGGGCTTGAGTCGCAAGATCGGATATAGCGGATTCGTTCGTCAAAGACGTCTCGGCTACTTTCCTGGAAGCTATCTGTACTTGCTTGACAATTTGCCGTAGGCGTTGCAAAGTATTATTGTAAGCATCTGCAACAGTCCCGACTTCAGTTTCTGTGACAGGCGCACGAACTGTCAGATCTCCGTTCAAAGCCGGACGCACTGCCAACAGCAACTGGATAACTTCCTGCTGCAATTTCTCCTTAGCAGTTTTTTCTCTTGTCCCAGCTTCTGCCAATTGCTGTGCTGTAGAACGCAGTTGATCCAAATATTCTGCTTGAAAGAGCGCCAGACCGATGTGAACACCGACTTGAGACAGCAAGTTGATATCTATTTGCTCCCACTCACGCGGTCCATCATTCTGATAAGCTCCTAATAATCCCCAGAGTTGATCCCCTTTAGAGATGGGTGCAACGATGTAAGCTGAGGTTCCCCACTGTTCTAGCAGTTGGAGTTGGAATTCATCCTGTAGATATATGTTCTGGTGTGGAGGTATAAAATTTCGCGTCTCTACATGGCGATACCGACCCGAGCTAACATCTTGTAGATGAGACTCTTTACTTTTAGCTAAGTCCGTTCCGACAACTTTGATCCAGTCGCTACCAACATCCTCTACGACAAATTCACCACTCCAATCTGGATTAAAGCGATAGATTGCGACTCGGTCAGTTTGCAACTGTCTCCTAACTTCCGGAAGAGCTTGTTGAAATAGTTTCTCAAGTGAAAAATTTTCTTGAATCAGAGACAATTCCAATTTGTGGATCAGTCGGCTGTAGCTTGTTCCCCGTTCGAGTGACTTGGCTAACTGTTGTGACTGCACACGCAGTTCCTCAATATACTCAGCTTGTTGTATAGCCGCCCCGAGTTGAGTGCTAATTTGAGTCAGTAACTTGACTTCACTCTCTTCCCAATGCCTAGTTGTACTGTGTTGAAATGCTGACAGCAACCCAATCAATTTCTGCCCTTGCATAATGCCAACAACTGCACTGGCTTTCACGCCAAAGTACTCTAATGTTTCTATATGACAATCACTCAGTGAGGCATTGTAGATATCATCCAGGACATAGGGTTCGTTGTTGCGGAATCTGCCGCCTTGCTGTTCCTTTAAACAAGAGTCTTCCCAAGCACTACCCACTAACTTCGGCCATCCTCCTGACTCAGATTCAAAAATAAAGTCGCCAAAATAGTCTGGGCGGAACTTGTAGATGGCTATTCGCTCTACTCCGAGTAATTTTCGGACTTCTTGGGTAGTTATCTTGAAAATGGCGTTAATGTCCGACGAGTTGCGAATTTTATCAATTATCTTAGCTAATGCTCGTTCAAGCTCTGCTGTTTTAGCTATTTGATTGGATTTCTCTTGTAGCTGTTGCAGGTATTCTGCCCGTTGTATTGCCATACCTAACTGACTACCCATCTGAGTCAGTAACCTAACGTCACCCTCTTCCCAGTGCCTAGCACCACTGTTTTGAAACGCCGAGAGCAACCCCCAAAGCTTCTGCCCTTGGATGATGGCAACAACTGCACAGGCTTTGACTCCAAAGTTCTCTAATGCTTCCACATGGCAATCAGTCAGTGAGGCATTGTAGACATCATCGACGACAAAGGGTTCGTTGTTGCGGAACCTGCCGCCTTGGTGTTCCTGTAGATAAGTGTCTTCCCAACCACTACCCACTAATTTCGGCCATCCTCCTGACTCAGATTCAACAATAAAGTCGCCGAAATAGTCTGGACGGAATTTGTAGATGGTTACGCGCTCTACATTTAGGAGTTTCCGGACTTCAAGCACTGTTGTCTTGAAAATGTCATCAAGATTCGATAGGTTGCGAATCTTGTCAATGACTTTAGTCACCGTTCGCTCGCGTTCTGCGGCTTTAACCAGTTGCTCTGATTGGGATTGAACTTCTTCTAAGTATAAAGCACTACTAAACAAAGTGGCGATCTGTTTGACAGATTCTATCTCGAAAACTTGCCACTGCCGTGGTTCGCTACATTTATGAACGCAGAGCAATCCCCAGAGTTCTTGCCCTTTCAGCAATGGCACAACGAGGTTTGCACGGATTTGAAACTGAGCAAGAACCTCGATATGGCAATCTTTCAACGTCCCATCGTGGATATCGGCGATCGCCTGAACTCGTCCTTGGGCGTAGTAGGGAGCATAATCTTGACCGAAGCAGTGGTCATGAATCTTAACGTTCAGCATTGAAGTATAGCCTAACGCTACATCCTCAACGATAAATGCTCCATCATCAAAGCCAGTACCAGGATAAAAGCGAAACACTCCTACCCGGTCAGCGTTAAGTAATTGCCGAACTTCTTTAACCGTTGTATTAAAGATTGTATTCAGCTTCCAAGAGGAGCGGATCTTATCTATCGCTTTAGATAAATATTGTGCCAGATCCACCTGTTTTTGCATTTGAGAGCGAAATTCCTCTGTTTGGAGAACTAAAGTCAGTTCGGTGACGACACAGTAGAGCAGACTAATTTCTGCTTCCTGCCATTGGCGATCGCTCTTACATTGGTGTAGAACCAGCAAGCCCCACACCTGATCCTCCAGTCTAATTGGTATACTCAGACTGGTTTTCACCTGAAAATTTTGCAGCAGTTGGAGTTGGTAGTGATTCGGCTCCGTTTCCTCGGTATGATTCAGGGCGATCACTTGATGTTGTTGGTACGAGTGCCGATTCTCAACGCCAAATGCGATCGCTGCTAGAGCCTGACTCTGGCTGGGGGTATAGCCAAACACCATTGATTCCGCAATCACCGTGCCTTGTTTTTCTGACTCAAAGCGGTAGATTAAAGCTCTCTCTACGTTTAAATACTTACGTATCTCTATTAGACAAGTTCTAAATACATCATCTATATTTGCTGCTTGACGCATCCGAGTGGCAAGACTTGACAACCACTCCCGCTCATGCTTGCAATCTTGTTCAGTCGTCACAGCCACGTTAGCCTGATATGCCTGCAAGTGTTTAATCCAATTTTCCAATTGGATAGCTTTTTCCAAACTTTCAGAATTAACCTGTTCAAGGTCTGCTTTAATAGCAGTCACTAATGATAAAGCAAGACTTGTATTGATAGCGTTGCCGTTTGTCTCTGTACTATTTTGACCAAGCGTTGAGTTGAGTTGCGACTGAGTGTCGAGTGTTTGCATAGATTGATCGAGTTCCCGCATTACCATAGCAATACTATATATTTTGATGAGTTATGTAGAAGGGGAGAGTTGAAAGTTAGTGGTTAATTGTTGATGGTTAATGGTTAATTGCAATCAACCATTAACCATCAACAATTAACTGCTCCAAAATCTAAAATCCGCGCATTGTCACTTCAAAACTATGAAGACGCTGGTTGT
>CAZZVG010000575.1:0-4970 GCA_964657295.1 Iningainema sp.
CGGTTGTCGTATAACCTACTACTTGATTACCCTGTTTAAAAATATGTGCTAACAGTCGAGTGGTAGTGGTTTTGCCGTTGGTACCCGTTATGGCGAGGATGGGAATGCGGCTGCATTGTTGATTGCGGAACAGCATATCCAGAACTGCTGCTGCCACGTTGCGGGGGATCCCCTGACTGGGAGCGATGTGCATCCGAAATCCGGGAGCAGCATTAACTTCGACAATGACACCATCCACTTCCCGTAAGGGGCGGCTAATATCTGATGTCACAATATCAATGCCAGCAATATCTAAACCGATAATTTTGACGATCCGTTGTGCCAACCAAACGTTTTCTGGGTGGATTTCGTCCGTGCGGTCTACGGCATTGCCTCCGGTACTTAAGTTTGCTGTTGCTCGGAGATAACAAATTTTGTCTTTGGGTAGTACCGTGTTGAGAGTGTATCCTTGTTTTTCCAGAAGCTGGTAGCTGGTGCGGTCTAATTCGATTTTTGTCAGGATATTATCATGCCCCTCACCGCGATTGGGATCTTTGTTGGTTTCATCAATCAAATCGAAGATAGAAGTTTTGCCATCACCAATGACATGAGCTGGCACTCGTTCAGCGACAGCGACTAACTTCCCATCCACGACAAGTACCCGATGATCCCGCCCAACGTAATACCGCTCAACAATGACGGCTCGCGACACTTGTCTGGCTGCGTCGTATCCCGCTACAGCTTCTTCCTTACTTTGAATATCAATACTGATGCCGCGTCCGTGATTGCCATCAAGAGGCTTAATCACGATTGGAAAGCCGCCAACAGTTTCTATGGCTTCATCCAAATCGTCCAAAAAATTGATGACTGTACCTCTAGGTACTGGTATTCCCGCATTAGCGAGGATGCGTTTGGTCGCTTCTTTATCGCACGCGAGTTCTACTCCCAAGATGCTGGTGTTGTCCGTCATCGTTGCCTGCATCCGCTTTTGGTTAGCACCGTAGCCTAACTGAATCAAAAAGCGTGCTCCAAGTTGCATCCAGGGAATGCCTTTTTTCTCCGCTTCTTGGACAATGGCATCGGTACTGGGACCTAATGCCGAATCCCGCCCTAAGTCTTTGAGATCTTGCAAATCTTGCTGTAATTCAGCATTGGGATAGCGACCACGTTCGACAATACTTTGGCACAGTCTGACTGCTGCTCTGCCTGCGTAACGTCCTGCTTCCTCATTCACATACTCGAATACGACTTGATAAATTCCTGGAGTGGATGTTTCTCGGGTACGCCCAAAGCCCACATGCATGCCAGCTAAGACTTGTAGTTCTAAAGCTACATGTTCCATGATATGACCCATCATGGTACCTTCTCGCACTCGCATTAAAAAACCACCGCGACATCCGGGCGAGCAATAGTGACCCTCCAGACTGGGCAGAGCCTCAACTAACCCTTCGTAAAAGCTGGGTATTTCATTCGAGGGCGTTTCGGCAAGATTTTCTAAGCCGAGGCGCATGACGATCAATTTGTGGCGTCGAATGCTCCAATAGTTGGGGCCGCGTAATGTCTGGATTTTGAGGATTCTCATGGGAATAGGTAGATGGAGATTCGGAACCTAATGTTCTAGTTTCTTACTGGAATTGACCGCTTAACTGTTAATAAGCAACAGTTTTTTCGTCTTACATGGTATTCTTCTTAGTTTTTACGCCGCAACTCAAAAATCAGCAGTCAACACAGTGTAACTTAAGCTACTTGCCTCCGTCAGCTGGAGATTCTGTACACGGAGGGTAAAACTGTTCGCTGGTAAAGGTGGAAGCGATCGCCGTGGCTGAGGATGTGTAGCCTTAAATTGTGTAGTGTCAGAGGTTCGGTTGCTCCAACATGCGGCTCGTTTGTGTGGGTAAGTTCGGTGGGATCTAAGATTGTCACACTCCCTTTTCCCATAACTTGCAGCCACCCATCACGTTCAAACATCGCACAAGTGTCTTCGTCAATTCCTATACCCATGCGATCTGGATGGGACGCGAGTGCGCTCAAGAGTCTTACCATGCGATTGCGATTGTGAAAGTGTTGATCGACAATAATTTCGGGAATAAATCCCAAACCTGTTGCCATATCAACTAAGGATCGATTTGGTGTCTCTCCGCTACCACCCCCTGCAATCATATGATGACCCATAACGGCTGCTCCGGCACTGGTGCCTGCCAAGGTAATTTGCCCACTCCTCACCCTTTGCCGCATAATATCCATTGCTGGCGTATCTGAGAGGACGCCACAAAGGCGCAATTGATCTCCTCCGGTCAAAAATACCCCCGTACATGCTTCTAGAGATGCTTGGATGTGTGAGGCTTCACACTGCTCCCGCTCTCGAATGTCCAACACTTCTACTTTACTCGCACCCATTTCTTCAAAAATGCGGATGTATCTTCCGCCGATGATGCTTGGTTCGCGAGAGGCAGATGGAATTATTGTAATATGGCCATCGCCAGCACCAGCACGACCAAAGAAAGTTCGCAGGATTTCGCGTCCGTGAACTTTATCTTCTGCGCCTCCGATGACTAGAACGGCGGTTTTAGTTGCTTGGGGTGTCCTCATTTCTAGCTTTTTAGCTTGTAATTGCTGCATTGTGTTCTCCTGTCAACAACTTCAGACAAATGACTTCGTCTCATTTGTCTGAGTATTCATATAACGCCTTTTGGATAGGACACTTGTCCAAATGGAACTACGGCGATCGCGATGTTCCAACTTAGGAGCGCTTACGTGGTAGACGCTGCAGCTTATGTAGTGTCCGGTTTTCCTCAAACTTAGCCGCCGATCTTTCACCTGTCCAATTTTCTCAGACGAGCGCTCACTGGAAAAAGAACCTATCGCAACCCCATTTGAATTGTGAAATATTTTTTGAGTAATTTCAGAGATAAGAAAGCCGGGAAGGCTCTGCCCTGCTTGACTCGAGTGAGTTTTAGCAATTTTGACCTTTCTTGCGAAGAAACCAGAGTGTCTCTTCCTCATCTTTCCGCTCTTTCTCATTTTTCTGATCTTCCCCATCATAGTTCACGACTCATTTTAGGCTTGCCTGATCAACCAACGCACGGGTATTGGGGGGTCAGCAGGTCTTGATAGGCTTTGTTTGAGGCTGGCTTGATGCATGTTGGAAGTTGTTAACTCAGATTATAAATTTAAATGTAGATGTGACAATATTTAAACATAAATTAAGTAGTTAGAAAAACCTAGGCTCTCACAAGTAGAGATGAGGTTCTCGCAAATTTAAGTAGGGTTGCTGACAAGAATCTGTGTTTTGCAGAACATCGGCATCTTTATTTCCAGATATTCCAATCTAAGATTAGTGTCGTTCAATACGAATTACTGTGCGCTTTGATATAGTTACGCTATTTCCTGACTGTTTTACTTCTGTTCTATGTTGTGGGCTTCTGGGCAAAGCCTTGGCTAAACAGATTGCTTTTGTCAATCTGGTTAATCCACGGGATTTTACCACTGACAAACATCGAAAAGTTGATGATGAACCCTACGGCGGCGGTGTGGGAATGCTGATGAAGCCAGAACCGATCTTTACCGCTGTTGAGTCGTTACCAATTCTCCCTCGGCGGGAGATTATTTTGATGAGTCCTCAAGGTGAAACAATCAATCAACCTCTATTACGAGAATTAGCGACAAATTATGACCAGTTAGTTGTGATCTGTGGTCATTATGAAGGTGTCGATGAGCGAGTGCTGCACTTAGCCACCCGTGAGATCTCTTTAGGAGATTTTATTCTCACTGGTGGAGAAATTCCCGCAATGACTTTGATTAATGGTGTCGTGCGCCTCCTACCTGGAACGGTAGGCAAAGCCGAGTCATTGAAAGCAGAAAGTTTTGAAGAGGGATTGTTAGACTATCCCCAGTATACTCGTCCTGCAGAATTTCGCGGCTTAAAAGTCCCTGATGTCCTCCTCTCGGGTAACCATGCCGAAATCGCCAAATGGCGGTACGAACAACAACTCCAAAAAACACGCTTACGCCGTCCTGATATTTTAAAAGAGGAGTGATCTAGGGAGGGGGATATTAACCCACTGCCAATTCTCCATTTCCTACTAACAATCAACCATCAACCATCAACCATGAACATTCGTATTGGTAACGGCTACGATATTCACCGACTTGTGAGCGCGCGCCCTTTAATTTTGGGTGGTGTCAACATTCCCCATTCTCTGGGTTTGTTGGGACATAGTGATGCTGATGTTCTGACTCACGCGATTATGGATGCCATGCTAGGGGCACTTTCACTCGGGGATATCGGACATTATTTTCCTCCCACCGATCCTCAGTGGGCAGGGGCAGATAGTTTAGTGCTCTTAAGTAAAGTACACCAACTGATTCGCTCTAACGGTTGGCAGGTGAGCAATATTGACTCTGTGGTGGTGGCGGAACGTCCAAAATTGAAGCCGCATATTGAAAAAATCCGCGAAAAAATCGCGTCCGTTTTGCAAATAGAACCAAATCAAGTTGGTGTGAAAGCCACTACCAACGAAAAACTAGGTCCTGTTGGTAGAGAAGAAGGAATTTGTGCTTACGCTGTTGTTTTGCTTTTGCGCGAATAAATTATGAACACTCAACAAGTGGAAAAAACGGTATATCGCATCCAGCCTGAGATTGTCATCTTAGATAGTGATGAGTTGATAATTTTATTAGCTCAGGCTCAAGCAAATCATCAGAAACAAGGGGATACATCTGAAGTTATTTCCTGGCTAGAAGCTGGTAATGGGGCAATTCCGTTTGTCATGTTTATTGATCTCGAAAAAATTCAAATTTTTAAATGGGATGGTAATAATTGTTCAGAACCCATCCTCAGCCTTAGTACTGCTGACGTACTCAGTCATTACGAGCCAAATTTTAGTAGTAAAAAAATATACAGTCTTTACCTTAAAACTCTAGCAGAAGCTTGGATAAGTGATATATCTAAGCATTGGAAATTAGCAACACCACCTGCATCAAAAGAAATG
>CAZZVG010000576.1:0-4955 GCA_964657295.1 Iningainema sp.
TGCAGGTTTAATTAAGGTGGTACTTTCCCTCCAACACAACGAGATCCCACCTCACTTACACTTCAAACAGCCCAATCCTTACATCAACTGGGATGACCTGCCAGTGGTAGTACCACAGTCGTCAATGCCTTGGTTGTCAGGAGAAAAACGGCGCTTGGCGGGAGTCAGTTCCTTTGGGATGAGCGGCACCAATGCCCATATTGTGTTGGAAGAAGCACCGATCTTAAAGTCGGTCAAAACACAAGTGGAACGCCCTCTACATCTGCTCACCCTGTCAGCTAAGACGGAAGAAGCGCTCAAGCAGTTAGCAGTTCGATATGAGAATCATTTAGCTGCTCATCCATCCTCCTTAAATATAGGAGACATTTGTAATACTGCCAATGCAGGTCGTTCTCACTTAACTCACCGTCTTGCTGTAGTAGCCTCTTCATCTGCACAAGTGTGTGAAAAGCTCCTAGACTTCTCCAATGGAGATGAGCCACTAGGGTTATTCAAGGGGCTGGTCAGTCGTTCTCCCAATTTGACTAAAATAGCCTTCCTATTCACCGGTCAAGGGTCCCAATATGTAGGTATGGGACACCAACTTTACGAAACTCAACCCACTTTCCGGCAAACCCTCGACGACTGCAATGAGATTCTACGTCCCTATTTGGATAGATCCCTGCTATCAGTCCTCTATCCTGAACCTGGGGAAACCTCACCCATACATGAGACTGCTTATACCCAACCTGCTATATTTGCCCTGGAATATGCTTTGGTACAGCTTTGGAAATCTTGGGGGATCACACCGACTGCCGTGATCGGTCATAGTGTAGGTGAATATGTCGCTGCTTGTGTGGCGAAAGTTTTTAATCTAGAGGATGGGCTAAAGCTCATTAGTACACGTGCCCGCTTGATGCAGAAGCTGCCGCAAGACGGAGAGATGGTAGCAGTGTTTGCCGATATTACGGCCATTCGTGCTGTTGCTGAAATCGATGAGCAAAAGTTAGCACTCGCAGCCTTGAATGGACCGAGAAACACCGTGATTTCTGGAGAGACGCAGGCAGTTCGGACAATCTGTAACACTCTGGAGTTGGCGGGAATTACGACTAAAAAGCTACAAACCTCTCACGCCTTCCACTCTCCAATGATGGAGCCGATATTAGCAGAATTTTATGAGGTTGCTGCTACAGTGACCTATGCCGCTCCCCAAATTAACCTGATCTCCAACGTCACAGGAGAACGACTGACATCTGAAACGAACTTTCCTGAATACTGGTGTCGTCATTTACGATCTTCTGTGAGATTTGCCGACGGTTTAAAGACACTCCACACCTCTGGCTATGAGCTATTTGTGGAGATTGGATCAAAACCAACATTGTTGGGGATGGGACGCAGCTGCTTACCAGAACAGGGAGTTTGGCTGCCTTCTTTGCGTCAGGGGCAGTCAGATTGGCCAGTATTACTCCATAGTTTGGGGGAACTATATGTGCGAGGCGCGGACATAGATTGGTCTGGCTTTGAGCGGGACTACCGGCGTCGGCGGGTGGTGTTGCCCACCTATCCCTTCCAACGACAGCGCTATTGGGTGGAAAAGGCGGAAATTGAGCATCAACAAGCACAGCCTTTATCCCAGCCAATCCAGACATCGATCATGAACCAGCTACACCAGGGGAAGATCAAACAGTTAGCACAGCAGCTAGAGGGGACAGGCAATTTCTCACAAGCGCAGATGAAAATGTTGCCCCAGTTGCTAGAAGTTATAGTTGCACAACACCAACAAGAAATACAAGCGAACGCCATCAAAGATTTGCTCTACCAGGTAGAGTGGCAGCAAATGCCGCAGCGGTTGCAGACGACCCGACAATCAAGCCAAGAGCACACACCAGGAACTTGGGTGGTGTTTGCCGACCTTGGTGGTGTGGGACAAGCCGTAGGAGAAATTTTACTTAGGCGTGGGCAGAACTGTATTCTGGTTTATACTGGAGAAGGAGATCAAAGTTTAAAAGCAGGAACTTGGAGCATCAACCCCACCAGCCCTGAGGACTATGAGCGTCTGTTTGAATTTGTATTAGGAACCGGAGTTCCGCCATTAAGGGGGATAATCCACCTCTGGAGTTTAGAGGCGGCTTTGCCAGAAGAACTGTGCATCCCAACTCTGGAGCAGGCACAAAAGCTGGGTTGTAGAAGCGTATTGTATTTGCTACAGACGCTGCTCAAGCACCATGAATCAACCTCACCCCGATTGTGGTTAGTGACGCGGGGGGCGGTACCAGTCGATTCAGAACTGACTGGGATGGCGCAAGCTCCGCTATGGGGGTTAGGTAAAGTAGTGGCACTGGAACACCCTGAATTGTGGGGCGGAATGCTCGATTTAGCGCCGGAATCCACTGGTGATGAAGCTTCAAAGCTGTTAGCAGAAATTGAGGATTCTGTTGGGGAAGACAATCTTGCCTTTCGCAACGGCGATCGGTATGTCGCTCGCTTGGTGCCCAAGCAACTGTTAGAATCCAAACAAGTGGTACTCCGCGCAGATGGCACTTACTTAATTACTGGGGGTTTAGGTGCTTTGGGACTTTCGGTAGCCCGGTGGATGGTGGAACAGGGGGCTAGACAATTGGTGTTGACTGGGCGGAGTGCTGCTTCAAATGAGGCGCAGTCAACCCTGAAGGCACTGGAACAACTTGGAGCCAAGGTTTTAGTCCAAAAGGCAGATGTATCTCATCAAGGGGATATGGTAAGAGTGTTGGAGGTGGTTCAGGCAACAATGCCACCCCTGCGAGGGATTGTTCATGCTGCTGGTGTTCCTGGCTATGAAGCGATCAAGGACATGGAGCTTTCCACCCTTGAGTCTGTGCTGCGCCCCAAGGTGGTGGGGACATGGATTCTGCATCAACTGACGCAGGAAATGAAGTTGGAATTTTTTGTGAGCTTCTCTTCAATAGCGTCGGTGTGGGGATCCAAGGGACAAGCGCATTATGCCGCAGCAAACCACTTCCTCGATGTGTTGGCTCATTATCGTCAAGGGCTTGGACTGCCAGCTTTAACTGTGAACTGGGGACCGTGGGCTGGCGGTGGGATGGCAGTAGAGGAATTCCAAACGTGGATGTCCCGAATGGGTGTGGAATCCTTGCCAAGGGAGCAGGCGATCGCTGCATTGGCATACCTGTTAGGATCTGGCTGTGTCCAGACAACTGTGGCTAATGTCGATTGGATTTTATTCAAAGAGGTTTATGAAGCCAGGAGGAAACGGCCACTCTTAGAACTGCTTGAGGGACAATCACAGAAAGCTCCACTTCAAAAGCAGTCGGTGCGACGCTCAGATATTTTACCACGATTGGAAAGGACTCAAAATAGCGATCGCTTGGATCTCCTAGTAGTCCACCTACAAGAGCAGATAACCAAGTTGCTAGGGTTGGGAGCGTCCCTGACTTTAGATCCAGAGCAGCCCTTGCTGGAATTAGGTTTTGATTCTTTGATGGCTGTTGAACTCAGAAATGCGATCGCAACTGACTTAGAAGTGAATGTGCCTATAGAAAAGTTCATCAATGGCTCAAACATCATGCAACTAGCAGAGCTATTACTTCAAGAATTAGTCTTAGAAAACACAATACAGCCATCTCCCTTCAAAAATGACTTGGAGGTAATCGAACAATCAACAGAAGTCCCCTCTACCTCCTTTGATTTTGCATCAGTAGCTATATCAAACCAAGACAGTTGGGTAAAGGGTGAATTATGAATTTAGTTGAGTTTCTCCAAGAGCTTTCAGCAAAGAATGTAGAACTGTGGGTTGATGGCGATAAACTGCATTATCAAGGTCCCCACAATGTCTTGACTCCAGCATTATTAACCGAAATTAAGCGATACAAGGAAAAAATTATACTGTTGCTGCAAAAGCGCATTGAAACTACTAAAACTAATCCTCTTTATCCCATTGCACGGGATGGACATATACCACTGTCCTTTTCCCAGCAACGTTTTTGGTTCTTTGACCAGTTACAGCCTGATAGTGCCCTTTACAACATTTCGACAAGTGTGCATTTTAACGGTCAACTTAACGTTGCGGCTCTAGAGTGCAGTCTCAATTACATCATCAGCCGCCACGAAACCTTACGTACCAACTTTCTCACAGTAGACGGGCAAGCAGTTCAAGTCATTAACCCTGCCCGTTCGTTAATGCTGCAAGTTATGGACTTGCAACAGCTAGATGAAACACAGCGAGAAATCACTTGCAAACAACAGGCAACGACAGAAGCAATACGCCCTTTTGACTTAGCAACTGACTTGTTAGTGCGGGTGACTTTGCTAAAGCTAGGAGAGACAGAACACAAGTTGCTGTTAGTTATGCATCATATTATCTCAGATGGTTGGTCGATGGTCGTATTAGTGCGAGAGCTAGCAGCAGTTTACTCAGCCTTGTGTAGTCAAAAGCCGATTACACTAACAGAGTTGCCAATTCAGTACGCCGACTTTGCGGTGTGGCAGCAGCAGTGGCTACAAGGAGAGGTACTGGCAAAGCAACTCGCATACTGGAAGCAACAACTTCAAGGCGCTCCGGCGTTATTGGAACTGCCAACAGATCGACCGAGGCCTGGTGTTCAAATTTACGAGGGAGCTACTGAGAAATTTGCACTCTCCAAGGATCTAAGCGAGGCGCTGGCTGCCTTGAGTCAGCGACAGGGAGTGACGCTGTTTATGACGCTGTTGGCGGCGTTTCAAACATTGCTGTATCGCTATAGTGGGCAGAGTGATATTTGCGTAGGCACACCGATAGCTAACCGCAATCGTAGTGAAACAGAGGGGTTGATTGGGTTATTCCTCAACACTTTAGTGCTACGTACTAATTTGTCTGCCAACCTCAGTTTTGCCGATTTCCTATCGCAAGTGCAGTCCGTCGCCCTTGGAGCTTACGCTCATCAAGACCTACCTTTTGAGCAGTTAGTCGAGCAATTGCAGCCAGAACGTTCCTTAAGACA
>CAZZVG010000577.1:0-4936 GCA_964657295.1 Iningainema sp.
CTGCTAGTCCCAAGGCGATCGCGCCACTACCAGTCCCCAAATCTGCCCAATGTCCTTGCTGTAAGGAAGGCTGGCTGCTACCATGTGAAGTTGTCTCACTTGTGGAAGCAGCCATAACTGCCAGCTCGATCAGGCATTCTGTTTCAGGTCTGGGAATCAAAACAGCTGGAGAAACTGCGATCTTAAATTTCCGCCAGTGTGTCACTTCTGTAATGTACTGTACTGGCAACCGGTCATTTAATCGCCTCTGCCACAGTGCCTCTAATTTTTCTAGAGGGAACTGAAGCTGAATTTGAGGTCTGTTTTTGAAAGACTCCAAACGCAGTGCCAATCTGTCTAATCCAGCTAGCTCTTGCAGCAGCCAATCTACCTCAGTAAGTGGGACATCGTTGGCGATCGCAGCTTTTAAAGCCTGATTGCGCCACTGCCAAAGTTTTAAACCAGAAACAATTTCTGGCTGATTATCCACCATACCTTAATCTTGAGTGCTGGGCTGTTATTTTTTGGGAGCGGGGGTAGCAGAATTTTTAGGTAGTTTGCTGATATAATCCCTGTCTTCTTGGGTTGGTACCAAAAAAACTTGGTTAAGCCATGGATCGTTTTTCTCTTGGAATACTTTAATGACTCCATCCATGTCAACAACATCCATAACAGCGTTAGGAAATTTTTGCTTCACCTGCGTCAACAAACCCTGTGCATCTTGCTGGCTTAAAAATAATGGAATAACTTCCTGCTTTTGATTTCCTCCTTTAATTGACACATAACCCTTATCGGCTCCAAATTTAACAGTAAAAACAGGCACACTTCTGAATTGCTGTACCTGTTTACCACTGGCACGTAGCAATTGCATCGCTGCTTGAATTTCTTGATCTAAAGGTTTGAAGGCAAATTCCAGGTGGTTTGGCTGACTTTTGGTTTGTTTCAATTGTTGATAAATGACTCCAAGGGGCACTGCTGTCACTTGTAAGCTTTTTACCAATTCTGTCAATTTCGGATCTTTACCTTTGAGATTCCGCAGTTGGGTGATAAAACCTTCCGCTTCTTGGTGACTCATATAAACACCTGTCACCGAACCACCGCCTTTTTGGCCGTTTTGAGCTTGCAGAGGACGACTGAGTGGTAAGCCTTGGGGATTTGTGATTAAAAATACTGGTATTGAATCCAGTTTTTCTTTAATTTGTTGTTCTGATAATGCTAGCACTGGGGCGTTTCCGCTAAATACAGTTGCCAACAGAGTACTACCCACTAAACCCAATGTTGTACCCCAGCGAACGAATGATTTCATGATTTCTCCTAGCATCAATACTTTACTTTCATTAAGTCGAGACTTAGGTTGGATTTGCACAGAATCAACTTGTTTTAGTTATAGTATCTTGTTCGCCGATAGACTGTGCTGTTTTCTGTTTGTCAATTTTGCCAAGCCATTCCGACGTGATATTGTAGATAAGGAACTGTGCTTTGCTTTCAAGCAACATATGCCACTTTCGGCTTTTCACCTCGTATATAGCATCTCTACAATGATTTTTGAGATATTCCGTGAGGATCGTCCTTTATTCTCTGTCTAATGTCATTTTCAATTACAAAGGACTAATGTGCTGGCAGGTTTAACAAGAGATCTTGTCTTTTTACAGGTTATGTATAGTAAACCTGCACTACCAGAGTTGACGCTACGATACAGTAAATCGTTCCACTTGTCACCTGCTAAAAAAAATCTTAAGATTTACGGTCAGTGAATTTCATGACATGTTTCTAACTTTGATAACATAAAAGTTAGAACATCATTAATATTTTTATTTTTTTTTACACTTAATAGAAAAAACCTAGAACTTTTTATAATTCTAGGTTTTCATCATTAAAATATGATATCGGGATGACAGGATTCGAACCTGCGGCATCCTGCTCCCAAAGCAGGCGCGCTACCAAGCTGCGCTACATCCCGTTTATTTGAATTTTAGCCAGTTGCCTGGTCTTTACTCTACACATTTAATATATTATCACGCTTTGCAACTTTTTGCCAAATTATTTATTTAGATATCAAGAAAAATGACGTAAGGGCGTTTGCCTGCGAGATGTTTTACGTAGGGCACGTTATTGAGCGCCCTAACTTGTAACGGGTTTTGTCTTAGAAAAGCAATAAAACAAAGATATTTTCCTGGAAACCTGAAGGCGGCAATTGGCTTTCATCTCCCTGCTGAAAGTCCGCACGTACGGATGCATCGCATCCTGCTGATCAGGGGTTTTCTGCCGCATGCCTCCTGACAACATGGGGTTCTCTTGTACCTCAATACCCGCGCTGAAGATAGCTTCTTATCAGTGTTTGGGATTAATGAGGATACCAGAACATACCTTTAATACCTTCTGGATCGGACATAAAGCCTAAACTACGGTAGAAGTCTACAACGTGGGGATCGGCAAAAAGGGTTACATTGCTAATCTCTTCACTCCTTAGCTTTTTGAGTATATATTTCATCAATGCTTTACCCAGTCCCTTACCTTGAAAGTCTGGATGAACCACTACATCCCAAATAGTGGCATTAAAAGCATGATCTGAAGTAGCACGTGCAAAACCAATGAGCCGCTTTTTGGTTCCTCGCACTTGCCACATAGTGGCTACGAGAAAACTATGCTCAATAGCTTTTTTCACTTTTCTTAGGGGACGACGCGACCAACCGACCGCATCACAAAGCTCTTCGAGTTCATACAGGTCGAGATCTCGCTCAGTGCTAAAAACAATGCGCTCACTACTAGGGTTAGAATCACCCACAGATTCTGAGCTCATTTGCTCTAAGGGAGTCGTCCTGGTTGTCTCGGCTGCTTCAGAAGTACTAAACCAAGTTTTCCAAAAACCCATGCCAACGTGGTTCGGGTAGTATAACTGAATTGGTTTCCACGCTCAAGAGTGTTGATTCACACTTAAACTTATGCGACCAATTCATGAGCCAATACACTCAAAGCTTTCTGGGTGTATTGGAACTTGTAATCTAGCAGCACTAGCAAGCGTTAGTCTTATACCAATCATTTTCAACTTTAACATTATGTTGTGGAAACTAGGAGAAATTCACCAAAAACGCAGGATTTGAGAGTATGTATTCAGCACTCAGCTGCCAAGGTTCGACTATTTTGAAAAATCTTTATGAAATCTCAATGATGGCAACTGGTTTAAAATCTTCTACACTCGAACTCTTAAAGCGCTTTAACCGAGCGTTCCCTCAGTTTTATGAGCAATTTGTCAGCAGTGAGATCCAACTGCAAAACTTGCGGCTCGCCTACCGCCTCTATAAAACGCGACACGCCGTTATGGAGCTGAAATCAGAAAGTGGCAAAACTGCGCTGCATTTTGCCTACCGCAACCAGTCTTTTCTTCTCAGCGATATTTTTGGTGTGCTGGCAGCTTATGGATTGACAATCCATAGTCTCAGTCTATACGGTCAGATCCGACCGCCAATGTTAGTTTTTATCAAACTGCTAGTCTCTCGTGGTAGTGAAGCCCTCACTGACAAAACTGCGGAAAATGTCAGCCGTGCCATTCGGGAGGCTTTAGCCGGTCGGTTTGAGGTAGAAGAAATGCTGGCGGTAGAATTCAACCTTGATGCTGGTTTAGAACAGGTACAAACTGAGTTTTATGTCGATCCGGTCTTCCACCTTCCGGCTTTAGTGGTTGAAGCCGATAACCAACCTGGATTATTTTATAAAGTTATGTACGCTATTTGGCAAGAAGACCTTTTGGTAGTCAATGCCAATTTGTTGGTTTGGCGAGGACGCACGCGTCTGATTCTTTATTTGCTTGGACCGAATGAAAGCCTAATTCCTGAGTATTTAGGTCATAAAATTGCTGAAGGGGTAGGCCAGAGGTTGCTGGGTAGATAAGGAGTTGTTGGTTGTTGTCCTTAGCATTGTAGGGTGTAGCTTGTTCTACTGATTACTATCGACTAACTACTCCCTACTCCCCGTTCAGGGTACGATAGAAGTATGGCAACGATTGAAATCTTAGGCGTTTCTCACGCATACGAACTTACGGCTCCCACTGGGAATCCCCACACTTTAGTGTTTGTTCACGGTTGGCTCAGCAGCCGTGGATACTGGCAACCTGTGATTTCCCGCCTATCAGTTGATTTTCAGTGCCTTTCTTATGATTTGAGGGGTTTTGGGGAGTCCCAATCTAAGGCAAAAACTGATTCTAGTCGCGAACAAACTTCTTTTAGTCTGACTTCCACATACAGTCATACTGGTGATGATTACTTTGATTCCCTCTACACTCCATTTGCCTATGCTCAAGATTTAGCGGCTCTGATACAACATTTGAATATTACCAGTGCTTGGCTAATAGGTCACTCTTTAGGCGGCACGATCGCTCTTTGGCAAGCCGCTGAGTACCCCAACTGTGTCAAGGGAGTGATCTGTATCAACGCAGGTGGTGGCATTTATCTGAAAGAAGCGTTCGAGCAGTTTCGCGTGGCGGGGCAGCGATTTTTGCAAGTCCGCCCTCGATGGCTAAGCCAGATGCCTTTAATCGATCTCCTCTTTTCTCGAAATAGTGTCGCACGTCCCTTAGCTCGCTACTGGGCACGTCAACGGGTGATTGATTTCGTCGTTGCTGATCCTGAAGCTGCTTTAGGAACATTGCTAGACTCCACTACAGAAGAAGAAATTAACCACTTACCCCAGCTTGTCTCTCAACTCAAGCAGCCTGTTTATTTCTTAGCAGGTGCGGAAGACAAGATTATGGAACCCAAGTATGTCCGTCATTTAGCTAGTTTTCACCCTCTGTTCCAATACTGTGGCGACAATGTTATTGAAATTCCTGATTGTGGAAACTTGGCAATGTTAGAGCAGCCGGATGCAGTCGCTAATCACATCCGTTGTATCGTTGCTCAACATCAAATGAGTAATGAGTAATGAGTTATGAGGAGTAAGTAAAAAGGGTAATTTTACTCAT
>CAZZVG010000578.1:0-4930 GCA_964657295.1 Iningainema sp.
AATGATTTGATTAACATTGAAACTATTATGGCAACGAATCAATCACCAGGATATCTCAATTCGTTGCTTGAGCTTGGATGACTTGCTTTATCCTACGCGATCGCTCTTGGGAACTGTTGCCTCGAGCGTTCGGAAAAACCGTTTGCTCAGGAGGCTGTATGGTTATGATCGGACTTTGGTTCTCGTCTAGCATAAAACTAACTCTTGCTGCCGTACTAGCGCCCAATGTATTAGATACACTACTCAAATTGAATGGCGTTAGCAGTCGTTGCCACAAATGAGCTGCCGATATTCAGGCTGGCATGTTGTCCAAAAACAATCCCCGAAGGATTGAGAAAAAACAGGTTCGCTGCGCCTGATGCTTTAATTAACCCATCTATATTAGAGGCTGATCCACCTGTGACGCGGCTGATAATATTATTTATATCCGCACCATTAATAAAAGAAGCTGTACCCCCAGTTGGCACAGAAAATTGTTGAAAACTGTGAAACAAATTACGTCCTGCTTGTGTTCCCCCAGTAATATTGAAAATGCTGCCATTAATTGTTACAATGGAATTATTGGGTAAAGTTCTATCAGATTTGATTTGAGCAGTTGCACAAGTTGCACTGAATATGCAAGCAACACCAAGAGCGATCGCCAATAACTGACGCCAAATATCAACTATCCTACAATTTACACCAACAGAGGCGATCGCTCCACTAATTGCGAAATAGCTTACTAGCCCTAGTTGCCAAGAATAACCTTTCCAACTTTGAGACATATTAAAATTTGCCTATTGTGAAAACCTGCCGTCTGATGAGGATAAACAAAAAGCAGACTGCAGGATGTCTATAGTATCTAAAACAGCTGCTACTGGTGTTTTACCGGAGCATACCGCTGTAGTTGCTCTGTTGAGTTTGGAGCCAATTGTTGCAGCCTCTGTACTGTTTTTGGATCGAGTTGCCTTAGCTTCTCTATTGCCTGTGGATCTTCGCGCTGTAGCTGCGATATTCCTTGTGGGTAACGCTCTTGGAGTTCCCTTAGTTCTCTAGGGGGTATTTGAGACTCTGGCGCATTTAGATGCCGACTTTCCGGTAAATGTCGTCGAAAGTATGGATCATGTTTATGCGGTGGATTTTCTGGGTGATCACATACCTGTCTTGGGGGACAATCTTTTGCAAAAGCAGGGCTATCAAAAAAGGCGATCGCGCCACCAATCACCATAGCACCCACTAAACTATACTTCCAACATTTTTGCAGATACTGTTGAGTCATATTGATTTGATCTCCCTTGAACATGGAACCTTTAAGGAAGGTTTCAGAAGTGAATTCTTGATTTACGCAGCGACCTGAGAATTCTTAATATTTCTTTACTCAAAAATATTAATCTCTCGTGACGTTGCTCCTCGCCACGGGAACGACATGAATTCGCGCTCCAGAGTCAAAATTTACATTGAACCACTCTTTTTTTGTCCAAAGTTCAATGCAAAAGCTATGTACCGATTTTTCTCTCCCTAGCTCAACTCTTCCTCCTGATTTCTGCTCCTAGATTCCAGAACCAGAAAAATTATGAGATGAGAGTGGAAATTTAGATTAGATCTTGGTATAATTCAAAAATATGAGTGCGGCGACATAGCCAAGTGGTAAGGCAGAGGTCTGCAAAACCTTTATCCCCCGGTTCAAATCCGGGTGTCGCCTTTAACTAAATATAACGCAATCAGCCTCTACACATATCTTAGAGGCTTTCTGTCGCGGTTTTAAGCTTTTCCATATCTTTGCCACGTTTTTGTAAACGTTTGATGTCTTTCTTGAAACTATTTTCAAAAATTGGTGATAGCATTAAATACCCAATTCATGATAAAGCTCATTCTTATTTTCACAAACTGTTAAGTTTTGTCGTTCTTCGATATTTCTGATTGCTTGTTGTGTTTCTTCGTTGAATACGTTTTTCTTTTTCAGCCTTTTGCAAAAATTCATCTAGATGCTTCTGTAGATAGGTTGCAAGCGTATTTTGTTGCTCTTCAGAAAGGCGAGAAATTAGCTCAAAGGTTTCTTGTACTAATTTAGTCATAGAATATCGCGGGATGCGGGAAACGAGCGAGACTTTAGTCCATCCTGAGAGGTAAGCGACTCGGGCGATTTTAACACGCTCACTAAAATAGAAACCCTACCTTAAGAAGGTAGGGTTGTTCAAGCCGACCTAGTTAATTCTGAGAATATTAGCAACGCTAGGAACTCCTTGGCCGTCTAAGGCAAAGAGCATATAGTAGCCTGGAGGTGCAACACCTGGATTACCTGGAATTGTTAGGTAGTAACTGTTATTGTCTGCTGCAGTAAAAGTCAGAGGAATCCGCCTTTGGTCAGTATTAACAGTGTGGGTAACTGTTGAGAAGCGTACCAAAGAAAAATTACTGACATATCTGTTAGTGGTTACTTGAATCGTGCTACCGTAACCAGCCGTGCCAGGGGCTGTATTGATGATTGGTTGATCAGCTAGTGATCCATCTGGATTAAATAAATAGGGAGGGCTGTAGATTTGTGCATCAAAATGATTCACATTACAATCGCACAAACCGCCACCACCAGAAAATACTCGACCATCAGGAAGTAGCAAGGCGACACTGTGATAGTTGCGGGGAACTTGCATGCCAGCCATGGAGCTCCAAGTCTCAGTATTGGGATCCCAAAGTTCTGGCACGAGAATAGCATTGTCGTCGGAGAAAGTAACAGGGTAGGGCATACCACCGACGACAAGGACTTGACCGTTTGGTAGCACAACACTATTGAGGAAACCACGAGCATACTGCATGGACGCAACTTTGCGCACAGTGACATCATTATTAATATCAATGACATATGTACGGTCGTTAGCTGGATACCCCAAGTCATAGGACTCTGCCCCGCCTGCTTTCAGGATCTTACCAATATCGTACATTGCCGCTGTGCCGTTCATACTGTAGGTGTCATCTCCACGATTACCCGCAGAAGTAACACTACCTGAGCCATAAGTTGTATACCAGTTCATCTGCTGACTAGGACCAGCTTGAAAGACGTTCCCATTCGGAGCAGTAAACAACCAAGCATGGTTATCTCCACGAAACACACCTTCGGGATCTGATCCAGTCATTGGATCAGCTTGGGCATCATATAAGAGTGACCAACCTGAGCCATCACCCCATACCTCACCATTCTTACCCCCAGTTCCTCCGTTCCAAGAGCCACCAATGGTGAACACACGATTATCGGGCAGGGTGACATTGGATTGATAGCCTCTAGGAATGTTCATTGGGTTAGCATATTGCCAGCTATCAGCAAAGGGATCATAGATCGTAGAACTATCAGCGTCGGAGCCACCAACAATTAAAATGCGACCATCAGCAAGGTGAGATGTGCCAGGGCAGAACATTTCGTGCTGAGTTGAGGTAATTAAGACGTCAGTTGCTTGTGTGGTGATTGGGTCAAATATGCTAGTCCAAGTCTGTGGATTTGTCCCCAGTGTAAAACCGGTTTTACTGGATGAAGACCACAATAAGAGTTTTCCATTTGGCAGTGTGGCGGCTGCTACTGGAATCAGAGGTAGGTTGATCACATCACCCCATTGTCCTTGTGTCGCTTGATAGCTGTAGGTTTGAGATAACAATTTTTGAGAGATGGTTGCACTAGTTTTAGTTTTCACGTGTGACATCGGAAGACTTGCTTGAGTTCTCTCAGAAGGAACGAAAGGGTTTAAGTTTGTGAGAATAGTTAAACCCAAAGTGAGTAACAATGTAGTCCCAAAAAACACGAACACGTTTTTTGGAAACAAGCGTCTTAATTTCTGCCAAGCCAATAACAGTTTTGAGTTCATAATTTTATTGCGGGGTAATACACATTACTTGACCAGCACTCACGCTCGTATCAGCAGCTATAAGTCACTGCTTAAACACAGAAAATATAGGTAATTTTTTATACAAAAATTACCGCCTTTGTTCTCTACCTTGCAATCAGAAATAGGGTAATAGCCAACACTAAACCAAAGGTTGGTGGTCAACAATTAAGTTGGCACACCTGCTTAAATTGTATGATTTTATACTAGATTTTTACTCGTAGCAATGTAGATGCCTTTCTTTTTGACCCTGACAAAGATTGAAGTTTAGAATAATTGAAACAATTAAACGGCAAAAACTATATCCTGAAAGGCTTTGACAATTTTGAGAATTAGACAATTCCGAAAACAGTGAAAGCGTTTTTATCACTATAGCCTATTTGCTGTATCTTTAAACATTGCAGATTAGTTAGTAAATTACGATAAATTAGCTGGAGAAGATCATCTATTTTTGTATAAAAGAGCCTTGACAAATAAATAAAAATAAGCGTATCTACTAGCACTCAAGCTTGGGGCAGCTATGAACTCTCACTCTTGTATCACAATTTTAACCAGCTCTGCAACAATACCTAAAGACCAATGGGTGTATTACGTCGATGTTTCAAGTAACTGTCATGGTCGAGCGATGTAAGCGCGACAAGCCAATCCCAAAGTCTACGCAACCAAGACGCCCAACTAAGTGTTGACTCTCATAAATCTTTTGTGCTGTCTTCGTAGAAGATTCTTGCCTCAGCTTGTTATTTTTTTGTTAACAATTTATTATTGTACATAATTCTCAATATGCATCAAGTATTAGATTTTTTGAAAAATCTTGACTTTTCCCCTTTATGGATCTCCTTGAAAGTCTCGTTGCTTGCTACATTTGTGACTTTCTTCATTGGTATTGCGGCGGCTTATTGGATGTTGGGGTATCGAGGTAAAGGGAAATCGCTCATTGAGGGAATTTTTGTGTCTCCTCTAATTTTGCCCCCCACTGTTGTTGGGTTCTTGTTGCTGCTGCTGTTTGGCAAAAATGGCCCTCTGGGAAAACTCACCGAACCTCTGAATTTCAGCATTGTCTTCACTTGGTATGGTGCGGCGAT
>CAZZVG010000579.1:0-4925 GCA_964657295.1 Iningainema sp.
TCCGCGCAGCGGTACTAGTTACTTTAATTTCTTCACAGCTTTTTGGATGAATCGATTTGTTTTGGCAGCGATGCTTGGCGGTTTTAGTTGCTTTGGTCTTTTATCTGGATGCTTCAAAAAGCGATAATGTAAAAACTCATCTTGGTGACGGATCTTAACTTCTTCACCTTGAGACAACCGCGTAAACTCAATAGAAGGATAGCCCATATAGTGAAGACGATGAATTGGTTTTAATCCCTGTTGGTTGTAAAGAACATTATCAATGTTTACGAATGGATCTGCATTCGCACAGTTGCCAGTTCTGTCTTCACCATTAGGGCTGAGTGTAAAGTTAAATAGTGGGCGATCGCTCCTTAAAGTTATGTAAGTAAATAAATCTGCATCACACCACCAAGCAATATCGTTAATCCATTCGACTTCCTTGTCGTCAATCAATCGTTTTTTTAGCTTTTCTAACTCTTCAACACCGAAAATACCTTTTTTTGAACCAAAAAAACTAGAGCAGTGTATTTTACCTCTGATTTGCGATTCAGGCAAAGACATTTTTTGCTCTACCACTGACAAGTAGAAAGCTGCCACAGGAGTAGGTTTTGCGTGTTCCCAGTCATCAAACACAAAGTCGTAGCGATCTAGTTTATCTAAAACCTTATGTAGATTACTCATTGCTAAACTATCAGCATCATAAAATACAAATCTTTCAAAGTTGCCATCAAAGGCACACATTTTCCGGATTAAGTTATTTTTTTTATTCCATTGGATAGAAGGTTGTTTGTTCTGACTTGACCTAGGATGAGCGTTCCAGACTTGATACGCAAAATCTTCCCAGCGTTGTATTGATGCAATGTCCTCAAACAGAGCAACGTTTGGTCTAGAACTTACTTCTTGCTTAACCTTATATAATCTTTCATCATAGGGAATAATACAAACAGGAATATCTGGACTAATATTCACCTCAATACTGTTGAGCAATGCCACTAATTGATCGTAAACAGCATCATTGGCAAGCGTATAAATACCGAAAGATTCCATACTCCTAATCCTCTTTGACCAACAAATATAGTCTTGTTACAGTTATATGGTTCCCTATATATAGGATTCCTAAATCAGAACGTGAAAAATATATACGTAGTGTGGGGTGGGCACTGCCCACCATATCCTGGTTCTGGTGGGCAGTACTCACCCTACATGTATTTCAAAATTAAAATCTGATTCCTATATCTGCCAAAGTAACAGTTTTTGATATGACTCTCATATAATCAGTGGCATGAACATCTTAATGTTATCTTCTACATTTCCCTATCCACCAACGCGGGGGGGAACTCAAGTAAGGACGTTTAATTTACTCAAGTATCTCAGTCAACACCATGCTATCACTTTGGTAACTCAACGGGAAGTTGATGTTACGGATACTGAAATCGCAAAATTACAGGACAGTGTTGATAATCTGGTGATTTTCAATCGCCCTCCTGATGGTAACTCAGGGAAAATACTTGGTAAACTCCAGCGGTTCAGTACATTTATACAACAGGGGACACCGCCGAGTGTGTTAAACCGCTACTCTGCTGAGATGCAAAACTGGGTTGATGTCTTTGTGGAGGCGAGAAAGTGCGATGTCATTACCTGCGAACATAGCGTCAATGAAATTTATGTGCGATCGCACTTCCAAAAACAGTTAAAAACCGTAGTCAATATTCATAGTTCTGTCTACGGTGTCTGTCGCAACCAGCTAGAAACTGGCATTTCTGAAAATAGATTCAGAGAAACAATTAATTTACCACTTTTACGGCGTTACGAGCAACGCTACTGCTCTAAATTCTCCGCGCTTGTGGTTACAACACAAGAAGATAAAGTCCAACTACAAGAATTTAACCCCAACAGTGAAATTACAGTTATCCCCAATGGCGTAGATTTGGTTTCATTTCCCAACCGCACTACCGATCCAGGAGGACACCGCTTAATTTTTATTGGTGCAATGGATAATTTAGCAAATATTGATGCTGTTTGCTTTTTCAGCAACGAAGTCTTGCCACTCATTCAGAAACTTTACCCTGATACAACTTTCGATATTGTTGGTTCTCGTCCTGCACCCTCCGTCTTGGCACTGCAAGACCAACCCGGAATTACTGTGACCGGGCGTGTGCCTTCAATGGTAGAATATCTACATCAAGCAACTGTCTGCGTCGTGCCAATGCGGACAGGGTTTGGCATTAAAAATAAAACCTTAGAGGCAATGGCAGCAGGTGTACCAATAGTGGCAAGCGATCGCGGTTTAGAAGGACTAGCCGTAGATCAAGCAAATATACCACTAAGAGCGTTACGAGCAAATCAACCAGCAGAGTATGTTTCTGCCATTAGTCAACTATTTGAAAACCCGCAATTGCGCTCTAAATTGTCTCATAACGCCAGACAACTGGTAGAAACAGAATTCACTTGGGAAAGTGCTGGTAAGCGTTACGAGGAAGTGTGTTTTAATAGCTAACTGCTAATGGCTAATTGTTATTCAGGGCTATTTCATTCTTCGATCATAACCCACACGCCTAGGAATAAATTCCTAGGCTAATAGCTAAAGTCGGCTGAAGCCGACTTGGAATTTTCTGAATTTAGTCCGTTGAAACGGACTTGAGCTTTGAGACCTGCACTTGAGTGCAGGTCTCTGGTGTAGAATGAAATATCCCTGTGTTAGTTGCTATTTTTTACAATCAACAATCAACCAATATCATTTATTGTTACTACAAATCGCCACTCAATGACTAACTTTAATTTTCAGCGTGCTAATACGCTAAAAGCTGCGTTTCAGGTTTGTAATGTCGAGCCGTTAGAAGGTGAAGACATAGAGCGTTACTATGTTGACTTATCGGCAGAACGCAAAACCTCGGCAATTGAAAGTGTTAGTACTATTCTAGACTTTCAAGATCCAGCAGAGTTCACCACAATTTTATTTACTGGACATCGAGGCTGTGGCAAAAGTACAGAGTTAAAAAGAATTCAAAAGGTATGGCAAGAAGATTACCGCGTAATTTATTTAGAAGTCAATGAAGAAACAGATATTAATGATGCTCGCTACACAGATTTATATTTAATCGTTATCAAACAGGTAGAGTTTGAGCTACGCAAACTCGGTTTAAAATTTGATGCTCCACTTCTGAAAAACTTTGAATCTTGGTTTCGGGACGTTACAAAAGAAACAGAGCAATCTGTCGAAAACTCTATCAGTATCCAGGGAGAAGCCACATTAGGACCAGAGGCTCCATTTATAGCTAAATTACTCGTCAAATTATTAGCACAAATTAAAGGTTCTGACAAGCAAAAAACCACGATTCGCCAAACTTTAGAAAAAGACCTGTCACGCCTGAAGGCAGATATTAACCTTTTGTTGGGTGATGCATACGTTAAACTGAGAAATAAGTTTCCTCAATATAAGGGGTTATTAATTATTTTTGATAACCTGGACCGCGTTCCTCCTGCGGTTGCAGAACATTTGTTTTTTGACTATGCAGCTCAGTTACAAGAACTGGATTGTACGATTATTTACACAGTACCAATTTCTGTTCTTTGTTCACCTAAAAATCCGCTCAATCAGTTTGATGGTAATCCTCATATTGTGCCAATGGTGAATATTTATGAATATGAACGAGATCGGTGCCATTTAAAATATAAACAAGCAGGACTAGATGCAGTTGCCAGTGTAATTGAGCGTCGGGTGGATATTGACGCAGTATTTGAATCTCGCCAGCAGTTAATTGATTTGGCAAAAGCTAGTGGGGGTCATGTACGCCAATTGATGCAAATGATGCGGACTGCTTGCCAAACTTCCAGCACTCGCAATCATCCCAAAATTACTGCTGAAGATATTACTTATGCAGTCAATCAACAGCAATTTAGCTTTGAACGGTTTATTCCGGAAGAACACTATATATTTTTAGCCAAGGTATGCTTGACTAAAAATGTCAGCAAGGATGATATCGGTCAGTTGATGCTGTTTAACACTTCAGTTTTAGAATATAACGGCGATAGAAGATGGAATTACCCGAATCCAGTGGTGAAGCAAAATGAATCCTTCAAAAAAGCTCTTGAATCCGCTCTTTCAGAGCAATCTTAGCTCAGATATCAGTCACTTTATTGCACTCAATAAAGAAGTTTTTGCGGAATTACTAACTTTTATCGATTTTGCCGAAAAGTTTACTATTGGATTTGTTGAAGTTAATTTTTCTTCAGATATATCAATATTAATTGAGTCATTGAAAATAAATCCTGCCTGTCGGGATATTCAGTTTTGTAACCTTGATTTTTTTGATGCAGATTTGCGATTTTTACGAGATGAAATTATCAAAATATTACCGAAGATCCAAATTGAAACAAACAAAAAATTAGTCCTGATTGTGCGGGGTCTAGAAAAGTCTATTGGTGTTTTCGGAGACTATCCTCCGGTTTTACAAGACCTTAACTTTGTTAGAGATGCTTATAAAAGGACTGTTCCCCATCCAATTTTATTTGTTCTGCCAGACTATGCAATCAGCCGTCTAGCAAAATTTGCTCCTGATTTTTGGGCTTGGAGGTCAGGTGTTTTCCGTTTTCATACTACTCAAATCACAAAAGAATATGCCATAGCTCAAACTTTAAACTCTGATAAAACAATAGACAGATTACAACCACTAGAAAAGCAAGAGCGCATTGATTTGTTAGATCGTCTGTTAATGGAATATCGCCCTACAGGACATCAGGCGACAGGCGAGAATCTCCGTAACTGTAGTAATATTTTGCATCAGCTAGGAGTTGCTTATCTAAGTCAAAGGAATTCTATAAAAGCCAGGGAATATTTAGAAGAGGCTGCAAAAATAGCTAAGAGCGCTCGCGATTCATTATTCCAAGCTGAAATCTTGAACACATTAGGAGAGTCTTATTATCAACAAAGGCAATTTGACAAA